>CAMDED010000003.1 GCA_945893365.1 Candidatus Sulfopaludibacter sp. SbA3
GTTTGCCGCACTTGCTGGTGCGATCGGAAAGAGTACCGCGAAGAAACCACTGGCCGGAAGCGAGTTGGGCAATGCGGGAGCGGAAACTGCGCTCCTGAGCGGAGAGTTTGGCGCGGTTGAAGGGATCAGCCATGTCTTGTACCACATATTATACAAGACCGGCGAGGAAAGCAAGAGGAACAACACAATGCGAATATGCTCTTTGAGCCGCTACTGCCAAAACAGCATTGGAATCAGATGTTTCGGATGGTTAAAAAAAATGGTTGCGGAATCGCTGATTGACGCGCGCTCTACGGCCCGGAAAGGGCCGGCCCGGCCGGCCGCGGCGTCTGCATGCTGAAGACGGGCACGGTGTATACTCGCGAATACGAAAAACCGCGATGCAAGATCCGGTTCGCGGTTTTTCGACATACAGGGAAGTCGGTTCGATCCCGGCGGATGGATCCATCGTAAATAGCTCAATCAAAATATGTTAACCTTAGTCAATCGAAGCGTCGCCTGGGCGCCAGTTCGGCAAAAAGTGCGCCCATCGTGTGCCAAACTTCGGGAACTCTACCAAAGCTGCGGCTCATGAGCACGCGTTCACGTCTTTCGATCAAACGTGGACGGGCTGCGCAGGCACTTGATTGCTCTTGTCCCGATTGGACAGGGTCCGCCCCGAAATCAGAGACTCCAGATCCCGGGGACGAAGGGTCAGGCTGGGACGTCCCAAGTCGCGGCGCATTTCGAGAACCACGCGCGTCAGCGCTTCGTCGCTCCAATTCTCGCGCCTCGCCTGCTCGACGGACTTGATCACGCGGTCGGCGGCGTAAAGGCAGAGCAGCCTCCCGGCGTCCTCCGATTCCGAGCTGACGGGCATGACTCCGGTCTTCGGCGGAAAAACGCTCAGCCAGCGTGCGTACGCGTCTTCCCGGCGCAGCCGTGCCGCTTCTCTCCCCGGAGCGGGGGCCAACAACGCAAGCAGCGCCGCTCCTGCGACCCACGGCCACATGCCTGCGATCGTAGCGCCTCCCCGTTCCCCCAAATATAATCCGACGGCCATCCCGCCCAAAACCAGAAACAAATTCGCCGCTGTATTCATAATTCGCCGCCTTTCTTAATCCGTTTTGTTCAGAACCACTCGCCGGTTGCCGCGCAGCGCCTCAATCTGGGTGTCATCCAGTCCGGCCGCCGACAACTGCGCATACCGCGAGTACGGCCGGTGCGCTACGATTGCCGACGCCAAGGTTGCGCTCAACCCGGTTTGTTCCGATATCTTGCCCGCATCGCTCTCGTTCAGCGCAACCTTGGTGAGGAAGAATCCCGACGAGGGATTCGAAAAACCGCCGCCCCGCGACAGCGGAATCTGGTCCAATTCGGGAGGATTGGAGTCTTTCTTGAATGTAATAATATGCCCGCCCGCCGTAACACTGGTGGGGCGGTAGTGGGCCGGGTCCTTGTCGTCACTGCCGGGATAGCTCGGAGAGACTTGCATGAATGCCAGAGCCGCGCCCCGCTCGGTTTTTGTCTTTTCGATCTTATCGGCAACTTCGTTCTCATACCCCTTGAACGTCGATAGGTTCAAGGTGGGATGCATAGGCACCAGGTTCAACTGCGAGGGAGGGCCCCCGAAGCGATCGCCGATGAGGTGCCCGCGATGATCGCCCTGTTGATAGCCGTGCATCGGAATCGACGGCATGGCCTCGCGGTCGCCGCCTTTCAGATCCACGGTGGCGCCCACGGATCCGCCGCGACCAAAGCCGGCGTCTGAGTTGGGAATGCTTTTCGCCTTCTGTTTCTCGAGCTCCGCCTGGTCGAATCCATCGGCCTTCGGCTTGCCGGGCTCGGTCTGCGGGGGACTGGCCTCAAACTTGTAATCCCAGGTTCCTTCGCCGCTGACCACGGTCACGGACTTGAACACCGGGTGATTGGTTTTGACCTTGGCGGCAACGGCTTCCGCGTGCTCCTTGGTGATTTCGCCGTGTTCGAGGAGCTGCTGCTCCTCCGTGTGCATGGCCATCTTGCCCGCGGCGATCTTCGCCGCCTTCTCCGGATCTTCCTCTTCAGGGCCTGCGTCCTTCCCGCCCAGGCCGAGCAATTTGCCCGCCGCGCGCACCAGCGCGACCGCCTTGTTGATCACCCAGTCGATCGCGGCGTTCACGGGAGCCTGGATTTTCTGAATGATCTCGCGGATCTTCTCGCTGATGCCGCTCAATCCCAGCAGGCCGGCCAGAAAGCCGATCACCACGGGCACGGCCCTGGCCAGCGCGTTCTCCACCGCCGCCGCGGCCCCGCCGATCTGACCCGCCGCAATGGCGGCCAGCGAATCGAGAACAGCGTTCACGAAGGCCATGATTTGCTGGGCGCGGGTGACGAAAAACATCACCACGTCGTAGATCATCTTGCACGCTTTTATGAAGGCCGAAGCCGGGTTCAGCATCCCAATCAACCAGGTGATGCCCGCGATGATGATCCTCTCGATGACGAAGCTCTTGATGCCTCCTATGATCACGTCGCCCAGGTTCGAGAGCTGATCCTTCACGTATTGCCATAGTCCGGCCGGGCCCTCCGTGATCAGGATGCGGAAAATCTCGGCCGCGGTCTCGAGCGCCTTCACCACGGGCTCGCCCACAATCTTGACGGCGCGTGCGCGGATGTTGGCGTAGGTCAGGCCAAGCACCTGCAAAACCAGGCTGAGAATGCCCTTGAGGTCAAACGTTTCCGGCATGGTGATGCCGGCCTCCGCCAATGCTCCGAACAGCCAGCCCATCAGGCCCTGCTGCAGGTGGGTTCCGATGTTGGCGAGGAAATTGTCGAGCCCCAGCCGCACCGCCGCCACCAGGTTCCCGAGGAACCCGATGGGGTCGGCCAGAATCGTGCCGATGACGTCGGAGGCGCGCGCCAACACCCCCAGCAGCATGTTCTTCAGCTCGAGAATCGTTTGCAGCACGCCGCGCACGGCATCGAGCGCCGCGTCCACCAAGCCGCGGTTCGCGGCCTTCATTTCCCCGATGCGCGCGTCGATCGCCGACAGGTTATCCGTGTAGCGCTGCGCCAGGGAATCCACCAACTGGTCCTGGTGGCTGGTCACCGTCTGGGCCAGCGAATCGAACTCGCCCTGAATTCCTTGCGAGGCCTCCTGGCCCACCTGCTGCAATTCCGCCGGAAGGCCGGCGAGGTAGTCGCTAATTCGCTGCTTCCCGGCCGCGATCAGCGCCATGGCTTCGTTCAAGCCCGCTGCGACGATGCCCGCCACCCCGTCGATCACTCCATCCATCAGCTGGATGTAGAGATCCCGGCCTTCGGTGTAGAAGACGTTGACTTCGTCCGGCAAGCCGAGCAGCTTGTCCGCGAGCCACAGCGCGGCTCCGCCGAGGCCGCCGTAGCGCTCGTCCTTATAGGCGCTCATGCGCTGGTCGACGTAGCTCTCGAAACTTTGACGTGCGCTTTCGGCGCCGGAATCGAAGGTCGAGTTGGCTTCACCATCCAGTTGGCTGAGACGCTGCTCTACCTGCTGCTTGGTCTCGTCGTAAATCGCGCGGACGTGCTGTAACACGCCGGCTCGCCGCGCCTGGTCCTCGGTCTGCGTTTGTCCCTGGTTCTCGACGATGGCCGAAAACCGCTCGCCACGCGCCCCGTGCATAGCCTGGGTCTGGTTGGCCGCCTGGGAACTGGCCTCCTGCTGCGCGCCGCCGAGCACCGCCTGCTCCTGCGCCCGGTACTCCGCCGGACGATCCGCCGCATCCTGCTTCGCCGTCTGTGTGGCGTCGTGCGCGCCGTGGAATTCAGGCTCGTTGGATTTTTCAACCAGCTCCTCGTTAAACGGCGGATCGCTACTCTCCGTCAGCGTGCTGATTTCCTGGCTATTCTGCTGGAGCGATACCTCCGCTTCGGTCTTCGGCTTGGGGGCGGCGGACTCCGCGCCGATGTCGGGCGGGGCTGCGCCGGGATCGGTGGGTGGTAACGCTTCCACCGGCTTGGGCTCGACGCCGCCGGTAGCGGGCGTCTCGGCCGCCGTGTCCTTGACCGGTTTCGCCGTGCCTTCCTTACTTTCCTGGACCTTGCCGGCGACGTCGCCCTTGATGGAACCGGCTTTGTTGTTTTCCTTGAACTCGTCGGCCTGCTCCAGATTCTTCGGAGCGATGGCCGCGATCTTCGCCATCAGGGCCGCCTTGAAGGCCTCCTTGTCGAAGGGCGCCGGCTCCTGCTCAGCCATTTTGCCGACCTGCTGGCCGGCGGCGGCGTCCTGCACTTCGTTCGCGGGACCTGGGGCCGCGGCCTGGGCCTCGGCGGCCTTCCGTTGAGCGGGATTGTTGTGGCCCTGACTTTGCGCAACGGCCCGGGCCCGGCCGAGCACTGCCTGGAAGGCCGGGTCCGCGGCGGGCGAGGATGGGGCGCGTTCCTGTGCGGCGGGTGCTTCGCCAGCCGCGGGGACAGGTTGTTCTGAAGCGGCCTCGTCCCCCGGTACTGCCGCGGGAGGCTCTTCGGCCGGAGCTTCCACGCCGGCTCCTCCGCCCGCGGCCGCTTCGATTTGGACCGATCCGCCTCCGGGCTCTTCACCGCTCAATTCCGCAGGCGTTCCCGAGGCGGGTTCCGGGGCAGCCGGCTCGGGAGCGGGGGCGGCCTGTGCCTCGGCTGGCTCCGCCGCGGCCGCCTCGGGCGTGGCCGCCGGAGCCGCCTCGGCGGGAGCGGGTTCGGCGGCAGCGGGGGCCTCGGCCACAGGCGAGGGAGCTGCCGGAGGCGCTGGAGCCGCCGCCGGTGGAGTTGATGTACCACTGGGCGAAGGCGGCGCCGGAGGGTGCGCTTTTTTCGAAGGCTCCGCTGGCGCGTTTCCCCGCAGACGCACGATGACTTCCACGGCGTAGGCGTTGCCGTACTCCGCCTGCAGTTGCGAGACCGCCGCCGGGGCAGGCCGCTGGTCCGCCCCTGCTCGAGTTGTGACCCGGGCCGCGTAGTCGGAAGTCGTCAGGGCAGGCGAGCGCTCCAGCAGGGCCGGCGGCGCCGGACCCGGTTCCGGCGTCAGTTCTGGAAAAGACACGGGTAGCAGAGACGGCGCGAACGTCGTCTCCGCTTGCGTGCTCTCTAACTGCGCAGCTTCCGGCACGGCTCCCCGGGTGAGACCGGCCTAGGCCGCCCGGCGCTTCCAGACGATGATCGCCAGAATCACCAGGCCCAACAGCAGCAGGAGGAGCCAGATCCACCAGGGCGTCCCCGCTTGTAAGGAAATGCTCGTGCTGACGATGTCTCCCACCGTCACTTGCACGGAGGGATTGGCTCCGCTGTTGTACTCGACCAGCTGAACGTAAGAACCGTCCAGCATGTCTTGCAAGGGTCCGCGCGCCTGCGCTCCGTTCACGGCCAGCGCAATCTCGCTCGCGCGCCCGATGCCGAAGTAGTTTCCCCCCACTTTCGGCGTGAACCGGACAAACCTCCTGTCCGTGTTCGGAGGGGGAGAATTAGCCAGAATCTTAGTCACCTCCAGGTCCAGGAAGTCGAGGGTCCGGGCCGGCTCCCAAACCGTGGCGCCGGTCACCGCGGCTTGCGACAACACCAGGTCGGCGAATGTGTAGTACGGGAACTGACGCTGGAAGCATGCGCCCGTCTTCGTCGTTCCGATCAATGAGACGTTAAAGTCATAGCGGCCGGCGTAGCTTGCGTTGGTAAAGGCGCTCTGATAGGCGAGATCCTGTGCGCTAAATTGGATCGGCTGCGCCGCCGTAACAACCGCCGACTTCGAGGTGCTATCCCCGCCGCCTGCCTTCATCGCCGCGAACTGGATCTGGCTCGTGGTCCGCCCCGTTGGAATCTTCGTGTCGGTAAAATGCGTCAGAGCATAAATCTTTTTTTGCGCCATTGTCATGTCGCCGAGGCTGTCGGGTACGCGATTGATCAGGTCTTTGCTTACAGCCGTGGTGGCGAGGAAATTCGGAATGGATGCCGCCGGAGCGGTAACGTTCGCGGTCACTTGGAGGTTGTCGAGATAACTGACGCCCCCGATGACCTTGAAACTGAGCATGCCCTCCGACAGGATTCCAGGCACGGTGAAGAGCGAACCGATCTGCAACGAATCCCTGGCGTACGCTTGATACGAGTAGTTGGTGGCAACGTTGCCGCGGACTCTGAGGGTCCACGCCCCCACGCCGCTGTGGCCCGCGAGTCTGGCGCCGCGGACCACGAATCCCGCATAGTTCACGCCCGATATACGGGTGACGTTGGGATCGACTGTGGCCGCAGTGATTATGGGACCGGTGGGCGGCCGCAGTTCTAGCGTGATCGCCTGGCTATTGCGGACCAGCCAGTGCACGGAGAACACCACCTGTTGCGTGGACTCCGTGACGCAAATCGCGTGTTCCTTGGTCTCCTGGATCTGGACGCTTCCATCGGGATCGGCCAGCGTCTCCAAATCAAGGGCGTTGGCAAGCGCGTTTTTGAATTCCTTCTGCAGTTCCAGATCGTTGGTGATGTCGGCGGGAAATGTTAACCCTCCGGTTCTGAGCGAAAGTTGCTGGAATGTATTGAGCCAGCCCTCGCCCGTGGCGCCGTAGGGGACCGTGAAGAACGGTATTCCGGCATTGCGGAACGTATTCCAGTTGTACCAACTGGCGGGCGTGGGCCGCGCGCCGGCGGAATTTATGTTGTGTTCGCCGTCGCCGAACTGGAAGACAGCGGCGCGCTCATTTGCGCCGCGATCCGACAGCTCGTTATAGACACGGGCAATCCCCTCGGCCATCGGTGTCCCTGCTCCGAGGCTATTCGGAACGATCAGGCTCGGGTGTGCCAACCCCCGGTCGAGATGGTTGCGGAAGGATGGGAGGTTGGCTGTGCTCTCGTTGGGCGGGATGAGCTGTTCCGCGGAAGCGGCAGCAGGGCCGGCCCGGTTCGGATAGATGGACAAACTGAGCAAGCCGTTCGGGAGGATCGCCTGATAGAGTTCCGCAAGTTCCAGAGCGCCAATGCGCGCCAGGCTTACTTTCCGCTGATCGTCATTGTTGGTGTTGTTATTGTTCTTATCCAGTAGCATGCTGCCCGATAGGTCGAAGAGAACGGCGGAACGGAGGCGGATTCCGGTTGTCCCGGTCAAATTGAGCTGCAAATTCGATGCGGGCGCGGCGGCCGTGAGCGTAACGTTCACGTTGGGGACCGCTCCAAGGGCCGTCGGTTTTGCAGTGACCCGGCGGCTGAACGAGCCCATCGGCAGCACCGACAATGGAGGGCTGGGATAGTTCTCAATCCGGTACGGACCCGCGGGTCCCACAGCCGGGTTGGCGGCCGTTAGCTGGAGTGCGCCCGGGCCCACGTTGACAAACTCCCACTGCTTGTCGGGAATGTACTGGTCGGGAAGGTTGATGTGCACGTCTCCAAAACTCATATTGGCGGGATTGGCAAACGGAACGTAAGAGGCGAACCCGGTAAGACTCGCCTGCGGGACGATCAGCCGCGGCCGGGTCACCACCGCCTCCGCGGCAGCCTCTCCGGCAACGCCTTCGGCCCAGTAACCGATATAATGCACCACGCCGCCGGTCGGCTTGGCCTGAATCGTCCAGGGCGCGGCCGCCGCGAAACTATAGGCGTCATCGTACGTCAGCGTCGCCTTGATGATGCGGTAGGTGGCGGGAGTCGCGGTGGGTTCGGTCGGCGTCATATCCCGCAATCGGAGCGTGGCGATTGTAGCGGCCGTATCCTGATCGACTACCGCTACATTGCCCGAGGTAAGGCTGAAATCCTGTAACGCCGACGGCATCAGGAGCCGAAGTTCCAGATTGAAGGCGGTGTTGTCCACCACAAACTTAGCCACCAGCACGCGATTTGTGCCCGCCCCCACGGGCGTGTTGAACGTGAACAGGTCCGTGATCGCCGCTGCCGGGATTTCTTTTTGGACGACCGTTTGCGCCTGGGCAGCGGGTAGGGCTGCCAGGACCGCAACGGCTAAGACGCGAACGGAGATTGCCTTAAGCATGGTTGTTTTCCTTTTTTAGTCGTCGTACTTGTACGGTCTGGAGGCAGTCGAACCCCCGAAATCCAGTTCCAACGTCACGGCCTCCTGCAGGCCCCACGGCGTACCGGCGCGGCTGGGCATTGTGAACCGCACCACTTGATTCCCGGCGATGGGCGGACGTGTGACCACGTTGAGAGCCAACCTCGTATCGACTCCCCTTACGAGGCGGATCACGGTCCCGACCGCGGGTACGTTCGCAGCGAGCGCGGGGTTGCGGAGATTCGTTCCGATCACGTCGACCGTGCCCGCGGTCGCCTGACCCGGGGGCGAACCGGGCGCGACGTTCACAATCACCGGAACCACGGCCGGCGCACTGACGTTACGCGTTACCGTCTGCGTCACCGCGCCCTGCGTGGCTGTAATGGTGGCCCCACCCACGGCGACGCCCGTCACCACACCCGCGGCATTCACCGTGGCGACGGCTGCGTTCGATGTGCCCCACGTGAGACCTCCGCCGGCAGTCAGCACCGCGATGGAAGCGTCCGAGAACGTCCCGGTCGCGGTCAATGCTTGGGTTGCCCCGGCTGTCACGAGGATGGGTCCCACTGGGGTGATCGCAATGCTCACCAGTACGGCCGGACCTCCACCCCCGCCCCCTCCCGTCAGCGCTGCGCGCAGCCGAGCCGTTTGGCGACCCACCACGCTGATGGCCATGCTGTTGAAATCGACCGATCCCAGGACGATCAATGGGTCCTGCGCCGGCGTCAGCGTTCCAGTGGGATTCGCGGCGTGCAGGCGGATCTCAGCGGTCTCGTCGATGCGCGAGTTTTCGACGATCGGCCCCAGGGGTACCGGCACGGCCGGGTCCTCGCGGTAGTTGACCGTGACCCAGACCGTCTGCCCGGCGCCGAAGGTCGCGGCGAGGTCGAGCAAGGCTGAGTCCTGCCGAAGGATGATCTCCCTGGACTCGAAGACATCGTGATTCGAGCCGACGGCCATGCCGCGCCTTATGCGGATACGCTTGGCGGCGTTGAACTCGATGGTCAGATCGGTGGGCGTGATCTGCACCACGCCGTCGTCGAACAGCGCGTAGTTGACGCGCCGCCGCATGTGGCTGCCATAGAGCTTTTCCTCGTTGAACTCTTCCTGCTTCAGGAACTGGCCGTTAAAGAATCGGACATGCCGGATAAGTGGTTCCATATGGTTCTGGCTCCGCAAGCGTTAAGGGGTTGTGTTCTCCCAGATCAAAGTGTCCTCGGCCACCGTCGAACGCTCGGCGACGATGATGCCGGGGGCTCGGGCGTCGAGTTGATAGTACGTGTGCGCGGGCTTCTCCAGATCGACAATCGTCCGGGTACCGTGCAGAAGGTTGTTCCATACCGCGAAAATGAAAGGATCCGGCGGGAATCCGTAGGAGATCCGCACACGGAAAAAGTAGGCCGGTGCGTCGGCGAGGAACGCGTCCACCGCCAGCGTCGTGTTCTCCACACCCAGGGTCATGCCGCCGTCGGGTTCGTCAACGCGCACCTGGTTGCCCACAAAGGTACCAAGGAAGTCCTGCAGCCCCTCGCGTGTGCCCCGGCGCTTGTAAAGCGGAATGATGCGCCGCGTCCATTCGCGCTTCTTCTGCAAATCCCAGTTCTGGTCGAGCGTAAGCGCAGCCCAGGATGCCAGGTAATCGAGAAACTCCGAGCGCAAAGGTTCGCCGGGAGGAGCTGCCGGGTTATCGATGGGAGTCAGGAGCGCATCCATGAACTCGGGAAGCTGGCCGACGGTGTCGTCGATGCCCCGCATCCCGAGTGCGTCCTCACGGCCCGACAACAGCGCCTCGAAGATTTTCAGATAGTCCCCGAGGAAGGCTGGCGCGCCGTTGGCCTGGTCCTCCCGGAACATTCCGGGCAGGTGCTGTAGATAACTGCTGGGGGCGGCCGCCACTATGATTTCTCCCTCACCCGGTTCCTCAAGAACGAACGATTGCGAGCGTCAATTTTTCCAACATCGGCAGATGACGCGGCGCGATAATAACGTTTCCCTGCGCGTCCGCCGGACTCAGGGTCAGCGCGGAAACATGGTCCACACCTTCGGCGTCTTCGAGCAGACGGAATAATTGCGAGCGGTACACATTGCGGCCCAGCGGCCATCCGCCGCCGTCGAATCCTCCGCTGAGCAGGCTCAGGAACCCGTACACGCGGCGGCGTAGTTCCTGTTCCATGGCCGCGGCGTTGCGATCCGCGGCGACCACCACCGTGGCGTTGATCGCCATGGGCGTCAGTTCCGGCTTCAGGCGGCGCAGGCGCGTAGTGATCAGGCGCCGTCCGTCCAGGAACCGCCGGACGCGCTCCCACAGTCCCGGAGGCAGGTCCACCATGGCGTCCTTCGCCGCCAAGGGAACGGTCTCGTCCTGAAACTGCGCTTCGTCGAAGTGTGGCGGCGCCGCCAGCAGGATGAACGTGACATAGCCGGGCGCCTCTTCGTCGCCCGTCACATCCGGACGGCGGTTCATCGCCACCGAAGCGCGGGCGATCTTCGGAGCGCTGGCGGATAGATCCTGGAACTCGTTGAAATCGACCGTCACGGCCCTTTCGAAATCCGCACCGGTCACCAGCCGGAAGGGCGCGCGGAATCGCTCCAGGCCCAATTCGAATCGCTGGCTGGTGGGGAAGAAGTTTGCTCCACCTTCCGCGTCGGTGTGCTGAAAAAGGAGCGTTACATCCGCTGGCGCGACCAGGTTCAACAGATGACGGAGATCGCCGCTCATGACCGTCAAAGCGCGTGGACCCTCCAGCACCGGATAGCGTGCGCAGACGATGGGGGCGCCGGCGGGCGGCACGGCTCCGAACGTGTTGTCGCCGAAGCGAACCCGGCTCTGGTAGGGCTCGATCATGCAGTGTTCCGCCGGAACTGCCGGCAGATTCACGCGCGAGAACTCGGTGAGCAGCGAAGAGACCGTAGTCCAAGCCACGCCGCCTACGGTGACTTGGGGATTGGGGTCATAGGTGGCGGTGCGGCTCGCGAAATCCAAGAGCACGGGCGCAGGGTCGTCCGCCGTGAGTCCCAGAGCCTGCCGCGGCGGCCGCAGCGCGAAGGTCTGGTGCGGAGAGCCGTCGCTCACACCCAGGGGCTCATTGAGAACCTCGAGAATGGCGCGCGCCCGCACCCCGCCGGAAGACAACAGTGGCGCAACCCCGGGTCTGGTCAGCGTCAGGCTTTGTACGGTTTCGAACACAAAACGCCGCCCGCTGGTGAAATCCGTGGCCAGCAAGGTTCCGGCGGGAATCGTCAGCGATGCGGTGGGCGCGGGCAGAGCGGTGAACGTGGCTTCAAACGTGACTACCACTGTCACCGGCTCGGGCGGATCGATCATGTAGTTCAGAAACTTGGTCTGATGCGTCTCCGGCACCCGGTTCATCCGGTAGACCGCCATCTCGCCCAGCCAGCACAGTTGCTCGATCAGCATGATTCCGGGGTCGGACGGGTTGTGGTCGGTCCACTCGCCGGGCGGAATCTGACGGCGCAGAGCGTCCACCAGTTGTTCGTAGGTGCGATCGTCGAGATTGGGGATCTGTATCGCCATACTGGTTTAGATCACGATCCGATGCGTACCGGAAGAAGCCAGCCTGTTAGAACCGACCGGGAATGCATCCGCCCCAGGCAGGTCGAGGAACGCCGCCGAGACCACGTAGTCGACCTCTTCGATCCGCTCGAGGACGGCATGAACTTCCGAGAGGTAGACCGGGCGGCCAAACCCGTAGCCATTGCCATCCTCGCCGCCGGTCAGCGGGTGCAGGAACGCCTCGAGGGCAGCCGCCGCGCGCCGGACCACGACACTGGTTAGCTCCGGTTTCACCGGGACCACCGTAGCCGAGATTCGCACCTCGGCATAATCCGGACCCTTGACGAAGATGTCGGCGCCGATGTTGCCAAGCGCAGTCCGCGTCAGGAATTCACGGATCCGACGAAGCAGGCCCTGACTCGGCTGCGGCCGGAGATCTTCGCCCTTTGGCACCACCAGCACGGTGACGGCGCCGGCCTTGAACGTAAGTCCGCCGCCCGCCGCCGGCGCCAGAGTCGGCAGACAACGCACCCGGGCAATCTGACTGAATCGCTGCCGCACCATCCATTCATAGTCTTCCGTGGTCACCGCGCGGCCACGGTTCTTGATGGTTTGAGGCCCGAACTCCTGGATCTCGTCCAGGGTCCAGGGTGACGCCCCCGCGGAGGCCGCCTGCACATTGAAGACCTTGTCGATGAAGGAGAGCGAGGTCGTCAGCTCCTTCACGGCCAGAGGCTGCGTGTCGCGATTGGCGGCCTCCCCGCCGCCGCTGAGAAAGCCGCGAACCACCAGGTTGTTCTTGCCCGGCGGAGGAATGAGCGCCCGCGTTCCGTCGCCGAACGCGGCCTCGGCGGCCACGGGCTCCAGAGTGTAGTGGCGGCTACGCGCACCCGAAATACGGAAATTCGGTACGCGCCTCCAACGTACCCATGTCTCGGATTCTCCGCTCGCGATGGTCCGCGTTTCGGAGACCGGAAGGGCCGCGCCCGGGTCGAGGCGTGCGGCTGCGTCGTCGGCGTGCTCTCGCGCCAACTCCCGCAGTTCCTCTCCGCTCGGAAGCTCCGGTTCGCGCACCCACAACTCGCCGCCCAGAACCGGGCCCTTGACCAGACCGAACGTTTGGTCGGGCTCGCCGTTCGAGGAGCCTACGATCAGGTCCCCGCGCGCCGTGGACACATTGCTGGCGAGCACCGTATTGGGGTAAATGCCTTTCACGCGAGGAGGATGATCGTAGCCCCCGCCAGCCAGGCGCGCCCGGAACCACCAGCGCGGGACGGGCGCTCCCGGGTCCGGATCGAGCTGCGCGAAAAGCGCCAGAGCGCCGGCATCGCGCGGCCCTGGGAACCCGATGGCGCCGCTGGTGGTCAGATCGAACGTCTGGTCGTCAACGTCTAGTGCGGCCCAACCGGTATTGGCACTCCAGTATTCCCAGGCGATGTTCGGATTCCCGCTTTCCAGGGGTGAGAACAGGGTCGACGGAGGTCCGGCCAGATCGAAGAAGACACTGATGAACACGTCGCCGAAGGCGCGGTCAAACGCAAAGTACAAGGCTGGTGCGGAGCCGAAGGCCGCGAATCCCGTCTCCCGCCGCTCTGCCAGGCTCGTGAAAGGCGCGAAGGAGATTGCGCCGCCGCTCGAGGCGTGCTGCAACTGAAAACTGTTCAGTGCCGCAAGATTCGTCAACGGCTGGGGAGCCGTGCGCGGTGTGTAGCTGATCGACAGGCCCTCAATCGTCGGCACGATCCACAATGGCCCGACAAACCCGCCGGCGGCCGCCACGCCGTCGTGTCCATAGGGACGGTCGCTCAACAGCAGAACCCGAATCCAGCGATTGACCACGCCGTTTACTTCCCGCAAGCCGATCCTGTCCTGGAATCCGCTCAGATCGACACTTACCAGCGCCGCGCCGCTCACGCCGATGAACGTACCCTCGGCGGCATGCGGGGAACCAGGCGGAGCGAAGTTTGAAATCTGCGCCACGCCTCCCGCCGTGAAGGTGAACTGATGATCGAAGCGCGCCAAATCCACCCATTGGCCGGACTGGTCGAGGTACTGCCATTGGGCCACGGTGCGGACAACGGTGGGATCGGGTGCGCCCGCGAACTGTTGCACCAGTGCGGCAGACGCGTTGGGGCGGATCACGAAAGAAACCACCGCCTGTTCCACGTCCGCGCCGAAGGCCGCCTGGCTCGCGAAGTAGAACGCGTCGCCATAGGCCGGACGACGTCCGAACGGATAGTAGGGTTTGGACAGGTCGATCCTGTCGCTGTTGGTGAAGGCCGCGTCAAACCGGGTAACGGGAAGCACGGGAGCCGCGGCCACGCCCTGTGCGCCCACGATGACAGGCGCCGTAAAACTCGCGTCGAACGGCGCATCGAAGTGCGCAGCCAGCCATACATCCTCCACGCCTTCGATCACGGTAGCGGCGGCGCCGGTCAGCCCGGCGAAGGTAAACGAAACCTGGCCGGGAGCCGGCACGCTCATCGTGACAGGGACGCCGAGACCGGCCCAGCTTTTCAATTTCTTGTCGAACCGCTTCCATGTGACGCCCGCCGGAAATGCGCCGCTGCTCAACGTGAAGGTGACGGTCACGTTCGCGGCGTCGGGACGGCCGAACAGCGCGCCGCTTCCTATATACAGAATGTGGCCAACATCCTGGAGGGCCGGCTCGGTATCGCTAAAAATGGCGACGGGCACGGCGTTGGCGAGAGTGGCCGCCGCCGGGGGTGTCGCGGGGACCGGTAGGCGCGCGAACCGGTCGGTGGCCGGGGACACCGTGACGATACTCTCCAGCTTGGCGGGCGTGGCAAAAAAGGCGTTGCGCGTTTCAAACACACGGGCATCGGATGTTTGTGTCTGCGTCGTGGCGACTTGCGTTCCGCGCGGCGCTTGCCCGCCCTGGGGGGCGCGTTTCGAGACCAGAAACGTCACGGGCGCCTCCGCCGGCGCGCCGGGAAAGCGCTCCACGCCGGTCAGATCGAGGAAACTGAGGAAGTTCTTTTCCGGTACCCGATTCAGCCGCTCGAGCAGTAGCTCCACCAGCCGCGCGAAGAGATCGATCAGCCGGCGCCCGGGGTCGGACGCGTTCCCCACGCCGGACCATTGGGGCGTATACTGAGCCGCCAGCAGCAGGGCCGAGGCGATGACTTCCTCACGAGTCCGGTGGTCAAGCTTCGGCGCCGGCACGTCCACCCTCCTTCAGATAAAACGGATACACTAGGTTAAACTCGCTGTTAGTGGCGCGCACGCGGTAGTCGATGCTGATTTCCAAAACGCCCGACAGGGCATCGGTGGCCCCGCCTTGTACGCGCAGGACGTCGATGCGGGGCTCCCAGGTGGTGAGCGCTTCTGTGACGTAGTGCGCCGCGAGCGCGCTGGTGGAGGAACTGCTGGGGGCGAACACGAGCTCGCGCAAGCGGCTGCCGAAATCGGGCCGCATGACGCGCTCCCCGCGCGCCGTACCGAGAATGATCAGGATCGACTGCTGGATCTTGGCCTCCTCGGCCGCGAAAACCAGTCCATCCGACGCCGGCTCCACCGGAAAGCTCCAGCCTCGTCCCAGGAACTCCTTACCCACCTGCCTTGCGCCTCCTTGCCGCCGTCGTCCTGACCGTCGTCCTCATTGAATCGGTCCCACGAGCGGTACGCCGGTCACCAAATGGAATTCGGCGGCGATTACCAGCTTCGCGCCCGCGTCGAACGCGTCCGCCAGCTTCCCGGCCTTGTCGCGGTTGCCCCCGCCGCCCGCGTCCGCGAAGATGCCGGCCAAAGCGGGAATCAAGGCGAAGTTGCCCGGAACCGCGGTTGCGCCCGAAGCCGTCGGTCCCGCCCAGGCAATCACCTGCCAGAACAGCATTACGCCGCCAGCCATGGCGGCCGCCGAAGCCTGCGGTTGCTTGATCGTCAGCGCCGTGCTGAAGGCGCCGATCAGAATGGGCAACCCCGCCGGAGCGTTGACCGGCAAACTGGCCACCGATGTCATCGCCCCACTCGCGTAGGAATAATACGCCTGGGCCCATTGCAGACCCGCTTCCACGGAGGAGGAAGGCTTGCTGTCGAAAATATTCGCCAGCGCATCGGTCAAACTGGATTTGTTTAGGGCCATGTTCACTCTGTCTTATGTTTGGTACTGACATGCGAGCCGCCGACCATCGGTTCCACCGGCGGTCCGGAAGGGCCCACGCCCGTGGGGTGCGTGTGCCGGTTGAATAGCTGCATGAAGGCGTCCCCCAGCACCAGGCCTTCCCCCGACCCGGCGCTTCCGATCTTGATCGCGGCGCTCTCCATCACGATCCCGGAAGACGACATCTCCACACGATGGCTCCCGGACTGATCCACAATCACCACTTTCTCCGAACCGGGAGTGTCGTCGAGGGTGATCTCGTGTCCGCTTCGCGAGCGGATCACGCGCAGATGGTTGTCGGCGTCCGATCCATGCGCGGGCGGTGGATCGGTCGCGTTCCACAGCGCGCCCATCACGAAGGGGTACCGCATGTCGCCATGTTCGAAGGCCACCAGCACTTCGTCTCCCACTTCCGGCCGGAAGACCATGCCGCGCGACGCCCCAGCCATCGGAGCCACCACCCTGGCCCACGGGCTCTCCACATCGTCGTCGATCCACGGGTAGCGGACCTTGACCCGACCCAGGTCGTCGGGATCGCCGATGTTTGTCACCAATCCCGTAGTCACGCCATACATTCTTCCGCTCGAAGCCTGCTGGGTGAGATCGGCGGCCAGCAAATCGGCAACGTTCATGACGAGTTCCTCTGCGCGTCGAAGCGCGTGATGTACCCCAGTTCGGGAGAGAGCCGGTGTTCCGCCTTGACCACGTAATACAAACCGCTAAAGCGCTTCCCCAACCCCAGCAGCGCCACCGTTGTGCCGGCCCGCAAGTCCGGATTACCTACCGCCTCCCCTTCGCCGGAGATCAGCTCAATCGCCATATCGTTAAAAAACGCGCCGGCGATCTGGTCGGCCTCCGGCTGCGACCCCACCGGAATGTCCACCGTCACCTCGGAGAAGGCGCCAAACGCCTCTTCCGCGATCTGCGGCCCAAGCGACGATCCTTTCATCCGCGTAGACTCCGCACCTACGCGCGCCCGGCCCAGAATCGCTTCCTTGGACGCGGGGTTCCAGCCGCGCACGGCTACGTCGCTCACCTGCCGCGCCGTGGAGAGGCGCGCGTTGAACCACTTCAGGTCGCGCATGTACTCGAGGGCAACGGCTTCGGCCAGATGATTGGCCGCCGGGCGGAACACAAGCTTGCGGCCGCTCACGGCCACTTCGAACCGGATGCGTTTCGCGCGCTGCATCAGGAAATCGATATCGCTCAGGTTGTTCTGCAACAGGTACGGATGCACCACTGCGCTGTCGGAAGCCTCGGAGTCCAGTCCCAGCGTAGAAGCGATCTGTTCGGCCACCTGGCTGTCCTTCACCTCGACGTAGGCCTTGGTGCGCCGGCCGCGGCGCAGCCGGTGGAGCCGGTCGAAACCCTGGATCTGCACTTGCGCCCCTTGATCATTGGAGTAAGCTGCGCGTAACGCCGTGATCTCTCCGTCCAGCAGAGTCTTCGTGCTGCCCGTAAAGCCCAGCTCGATCGCGATCTGGTTGCCGGGCTGGAGTTCGTCCGAATCGATCCACTTGAGCTGCTGATCCGTCGAGTTCAGCGCGTTGACGGTGATCTCGAAGCGGTCCCCGCCTTCCACGTATTGGCAGACGGCGACCTCGAGCACATCGGCGTCCAACTCGGTCGAAACCGCGGCGCCGTTGATCAGGATGCGCCGTTCCGGGCTGGTTTTTTCGTTCGGCATGAAGTCGCTGCTCTTGCTCCTTTCAGGCGATCTTCGGGATCGTCAATACCTGCCCGGCGCTCAGCACGCGCGGGTTCTCCACATCGTTTCGCTCCGCGATAGGACGCCACAGCCGCGCGTCGCGATAAAACATGGCGGCGATGCCGCTCAAGGTGTCTCCCTGCTTCACCACGTAGGCCTTGGTGTGGTCCGGCGAATTGGGTTCGTTTTGCTTCAGCTCCTCCTCCGGCAGCGTGAATTCGAGAAATACCACCGCCAGCTTTGCGCGTACCGGCGTGCCATCGCCCAAAAACAGCACGAACTGCTGCTTCAGCGATTCGAGGACCCCGGCGAACGGGAAATCCGCGTGCGGCCCGCCCGGCGCGGCCTGGCCCCAGCTTAACGTCACTTTAGGCGGGCGATGAACCTCGCGGTTGTAGACCAGCAGCGCCGCGATCTTGCTGGTATGCTCGCGCACATCGGAGCGGTCTTCGTAGGTGTCGAAGAACAGCTCCATAGTCAACTTCTTACGCTCTCCTCCGGTATATTGAAGCTCAGGTTTCTGCCCCATGCGGTCCTGATCGGTCCATTTGGACGAATCTTCGACGGAGTACTCAGTGGGGTTAAAAAGCACCGAGTACTCCTCACCGGAGTCCTCGTTCTTGATGCGCAGTTTTTCCAGGCGGCCGCTCATCGCGTACGTCCTCCCACGCGTTCGCGTTCGACAACGATGTCGTTATAAATGTCGGATTGCACACGCTCTCGCAGGCGGCGGCTGAAGCTCGCTTCGGTGCGCAGCTTGCGTTCCACTTCGTGTTGGACCGTGCGCTGCACAGTGACGGCGAGCGACTCGCGCAGCGTCTTTTCCACTTGTTCAATCCGCGGCGTCTCAAGCGCGGCTCGCGGCGCCGGCGGACTTGCCAACGGGCGGGGCTGCGGGGTGAAGATGTCGCCGCGCGACTTCGCCTGAACACGTCGCACGGCGCGTTCCAGGGGACGATGCGGCATCGGGCGTTCGCGAAATTCGCGCGCGGCCTGGACGGCGGTGGTCTGGGAGTTAACCGCCGCGGCCGGTGCCTCCAGCCGCCGGCGTACGCGTACAATCTGCCGGGACAGGATGGCCGTGTGCGCGATCGCATGGGATCGCCGGGACTGCAACACGCCTGCGCGCCACTCGATCCGCCGCGCCGAGGGTGTTCGATCCGCCCGGCGTGCAAGCGTCAATATCACGGCTGTCGCGCGGATCGGCGGCCTGGTATCCCGCGATGGGCTGACGACTGCGTCGCGACGCGCGGTTCTCTCCGGCGCCACGTTCACAACCGGAGCAGGGATTCGCATCAGGCCTCGCTCGTGATGGCGCTCGAAGCGCAACATCGTCGCATGGAGATGGAACATGCGATTCTGCAGGCGCGAAACGTACGTCACGTGGGTGGCCGCCGCGGAGCGGCTTACCTTCAGAATCGTAAGCGCCGCCAGGGGCCGTGGCCCGCGGATTTCGGTTCGCAGGGCGCTTTCGCGGGTCATCGTCCGTGAATGGCGGACGAAATCCTGGCGCACGGACGCGCCCGGAATAGCCCGTCCAACCCCAGGTGCGACAGGCCGTACGATCACAGTCAGAGGCGCATCGTGCCAGGCGATCCGGACTCTCGTCTGAAACTCGAGAGAGAGATTCGAGGTCCACCGGCCTCGCCGTCTGAGAAATTCGAGACGCGGCCGTGGGGCGCGAAGATGACCGCGACGATGACCGCGCCGCCGCGTTCCACTCCGCCCCATTCCACTAAAGGAGTAAGCGCGCGCGCGCGCCGCCGCAGCCGTCCACTTCCGGACCAGCGTCGCCGGACGCCGGATGTCTATCGCGATCCTCAACCTCCCTCCTCTTCTTCCGGTTCGCGCACGATACGCGCTTCCTGAATCAACTCCTCCGCGACAGCGTTGCCGTAGGTATCCTGAATGAACCGCAGCGTAGCGGCGCGCTCCTCGGCATCCGCGGCCGACAGAAGACGGCGTCGAAGCGCGGCCCGATCCACCGTGGCCGAACCCGGCCCGCCGCCCTCCGAGCCTGCCGCCGGACTCCTCGCGGGTGGGTGTGTTGCGGGCATGTCCTCTTCCAGCCGCTTGCCCCGGCTCATTCGCGCGCCCCCTCGGAAACCCAGGAGTAGTAGCGCCCAAAGTCGGACTTCGAACAGGTCTTGCCGGTCTTCTGCAGCTCGCGCCGAGCGGCCAGAATCACGTGCCGCATGCCGACCGCGCCGCCGTTCCCAGCCGCCAGAAACGCCGCGTTCAGCGCGATGTTCTTAATGTTGCCGCCTGCCAGCTTCAGTTGGCGCGCGAGAAAACCGAAATCCACGTCCGGCCCCACCGGCGCCTGCGAGGGGAAGACCTTGCGCCAGATCCGTTCCCGATCCTCCTGCTGCGGAAACGGAAACTCCACCACGTATCGCAGGCGGCGCATGAACGCCGAGTCCAGGTTCGATTTCAGATTCGTCGCGAGGATCACAACACCTTCATAGCGATCCATTCGCTGCAGCAGGTAGTTAACTTCAATGTTGGCGTAACGGTCGTGCGAATCCTTGACCTCGGTGCGTTTGCCGAATAGCGCGTCGCACTCGTCGAAGAACAGAATTCCGTTGGTGGACTCCGCTTCGTCGAACACCTTGCTGAGCTGCTTCTCCGTTTCCCCGATGTACTTGCTGACAATGCATGAGAGGTCAACGGCATAGAGATCCAAGCCCAGATCGCCGGCGATGATTTCCGCGCTCATGGTCTTGCCAACGCCGGAAGGGCCGGCGAATAACACACACAACCCCGCGCCCAGCGACAGTTTGGATTCGAAGCCCCAATCCGAATAGACCCTCGGGCGCTTCCTAACCGCGTTGCAGATCTCTTCCATATGCGCGCGGAGATCGCTCGGCAGCACCAGATCGTCCCATCCGCGCCGCGGCACAATCTTGCGCGCGAACCGGTGTATGGCGTGCCGCGAGGTTTCGCGGCACCGGCGTAAGAGCGCAGCCTCGTCAATCGGTCCGCCAGCTGTCCGGATGCTCTCGACCGGACCACCGTCGAGCGCGCGCCGGATTTCGAGCGGCGTAAAGCGGAAACATGAAGCCAACTGGTCCACCACGTTGTCTTCGGCGTGCAACCCGCGAGCCTGCAGTTCCTGTATCCACAATGCGGCGCGCTCGGTCTCCGCCGGCCGCGGAATCTCGAAGCTCCACAGCGGAACCGCAAGGTGCTCCGATAGATCGTCGATCGAAGCGGTCCCGGTCAGCACGATGCCCGCCGCTTCGTTCTCCTTTAGGAACTCCTCCACCGCCGCCCGCGCCGCGCCGGCCGTATCGGCTAACAGCGCTTCACAACGGCTCAGTTCCAGCAGACATTCGTGCAGCCGCGCGTCCCGCCGCAGCGTGCGTAGTGTTTCACGAGTCAAAGGAGCCGCGGCCAACCAGGCTCGCATATCCGCGCGCATGACACGGGCGCCCGCGTCGCGAGCCAGCGCTTCCACCAGCCTGGACTTCCCGCAACCCGGCGGTCCCCACAGATAGGTAGTCGGCAGACTGCCGCCCGACCGCATCCGGTCGAGCAAGCCAGTCTCGATCTGGCGGTGCCGGGCATAATAGCTCCCCTCCGGCAGGGCCGCTCCCAAAACATGGATCGCAACAAACCCGGCTAGCGCCGAATCGACGCGATCCTGTCCCAGAACGTAGTCCGCGACGGCTTCGCACACCTGCGGCTGCCGTGCCGGGAACGGCGTGTCATCGCGGCCGTGAAGGGTCAGCAGACGCTCCCGCAGCAGTACGGCATCCGGCGAAAAGGTCGCACGGCTGGCCACCGCCGCCCGACCCTCGTCAAGGCACAGTTCCGCCAGCAACTGGATTGTGGGCCGCCTCTTCGAAACGTCGTTCTGCAAATAGGCGAAGTAACGCTGGAAGCGCAGCTCCACGTCGGGAGCCAGACAACAGATCAGAATCCGCAGGTCGCTTGGACTGAGTCCGAAACACCGCACGAGGCGCGGCATGCGCAGTTCCACGCCACAATCCGCGGCGTCGGCTAGACGCTCGTCCAGCTCCCTCCGCAGTTGGCCGATGCGCTCGGTCAGCCGGCCGGCGCGCTCATCGCCACAAGGCGCGCTCCGGTCGCTCTCCTCCCCGTATCGAGCGATTTCCTCCTCGGAGACGTACATGCCCGCGAATTCGTCGAATTTCTCCTGGGCTCCGCGCCGGGTCGAAATCTCCAGAGACCGCCGCCGCAGCACGAGCTCCATCCACGCGAGTTCTCCGCGGAGGTGCTCCGCCGAATTCGTAAACCCCGTCAAGGATGGCGTCGCGTAGCTCATCTCTCGTGTCTCTATTTCTCCGCGTAACTATGAATCCCCAAAGAGACCCGGTCCGGTGTTGCGGTAATGGTGGATTGCAGCAACACAACGCGCACTTCGTACGCCACCGACAGCCGGTACGCACTCTGCAGCGCGTTCCAGATGCGGGTGAGATCTTCGAGTTGGAGGGGCACCAGCACGATGGCGATCTGATCGACCGTCAAACGCAGCGATTCGGCCAGGTCCGGCCCGCGGAGCAGGGCGTTATCGTGCAGGGTGCGCATCGCATCGCCCAACACGTGGTGCGCGCTCTGCTGGTCATTGGCGTAGGGCGTCAACAGGTAGTAGAGATTGAGCGCCAGGGACGGATACTGCAGGTCGCCGTTGTTGGCGGTGCGCCAATGCTGATTCTTCGAGTGGGGATTCTCCAGAACCTGGTAGAGATAAATGTTGATGCGAGCGGTGTCATTGTTGCCCAGGGCCCTCAGGTCCGCCGGAGAATCGAGCGAGGGCGCGAGTTCGGACAACAGATCCGACAGGGTCTGGGTCACATCACCGACAATATTGATCGGGCTCAGCATCGCGCAATGTTCTCAAACTCAGACCATCTCGAGACCTTCACAGGCGATTTCGAGAGCTTCCACAGCCACCGCGCTCGCGTCGGCTTTCAACTCCGGACCGGTCCATTTCACCGGAAAAGCGCGGAACAACTTCCAACGCTTCACCTCGTCTCCCTTTTCATCGCGCAGAACGATCGCGAGCCGGTCGTCGATGTCTTCATCGGAATCGAACGGCCGCAAGTGCGGGTTCGCGGCGGGGTCGAACGAGCCCGTCATCACGTCGCGATGCCAGTTGAAGAGCGCGCCGGTGGTGGCGCCGCCCACCATGCCGCGCTTCAGAGTGATGTTCGAAACCGCCCCCCGCTCGGGGAACTTCAGCGGCGACTGGTTGCGGCCGCCTTCCGGATACTCGAACACCTTGGTTTCGAGCGCCAGGCCGGAGCATTCCTGAAAGCCCGCCACCTGCAGCGATCCGAGCTCAAGCACGAACCGAAAGCTCGGAAATGGGTCGTCTGGTCTGCGCATGCGTCAGATCTCCTCCTCGATCACCTGCACGGCGTCGGGTGTGCGGCGCGCGGTCAGGATGATGAACTCCGCCGGAGCGATCAGCGCCAGTCCGATCTCCGTCACCACGGTTCCCTGCTCCAACTGGCCGGGAGGGTTGGTTTCGCTATTGCACTTGACGTAGAAAGCCTCCGCGGCTCGCTGGCTGGCCGTCACGCCCTTCGCCAGGAGGCTTTCGAGAAACGTGGTCACAGTCGATTCGATGCGGCGGCACAGAGCCGGGCCGGCAGGCTCGAAGACGGTCCACAACATGCGCCGCTGCAGCGTCCGCTTTACCGCCAGCAGTGTCCGCCGGATGTTGATGTAGCGCGAGACCGGGTCGCGGCTCAGCGTCCGCGCACCCATCAGCCGGATCTCGCCGTCTTCCAGTTTGAGGATGCAGTTGACTCCCAAGGAATTCAAGACGCCATGCGTACGGCGGTCGATCACGGGAACCAACGCCTCCGCGCCCTTCAAAAACTCGTTCGCCGGAGCCTTGTTGATCCCTTGGGCGCGATCGGTGCGGGCGAACAGCCCCGCCACGAAGCCGCTGGGCGGCGTCAATTTCGGCGACCGCTCGAACGTCGACTGCACCCAGGGATGAAACGCCGCGCCGAACCGCCGCCGCTCGGCGCCGCCGAGCGAGTTGATCCAATCCTCGGTCGACAGGTTGACGCCGCCGCGCGGAGAATCGAGGAGTGCAAAGCGGTCGCCGGACCGCACGCAGTGGTCTAATAGCGCGGTTTGCGCTCCGATCAGATCGGCCGCGCCGAGGCGCACCAAGTCGGGCGCGACGACCAGCGTCACGTCGTCCAAGTCCTCGGTGGACGCTAATCCGACTCGCGTCCCCGGCGGCAGTTCCGGCGGAAAGAAGAGCGAGCCGTCAGCGGCGTAGCCAGTGTAGTAACGCGGATCCATTTGGCCGGGATCGGCGCCGCCTCCGAGCTCTATTTCGGCCGAGGTCTGCCCCGCGAGCACCGGAGTGTCGAACGGAGCGGGCGGAGAGTCGGAGCAGAGAAGGACGGATTCCGCGAGCAGGGCCGTAGGAAGAAAGCGAGCACCTGCCGCGGCATTCCCACTCAGATTGCGGACGCTTTCCAAGGGTTCCCGCGCGTCGCCCTGTAGCGAATCGAGTGTAAAGCGGCCAGCCACTGCGACGGTTTCCCCCAAGGGGTGAGGCGCCGCCAGATTCGCCGGAAACCGGAGAGTGCTGGCGGAAGGATCCACGAGCGAAGGAGTGGCGATCTCGCTGGGCGGCGTCGCCAAATCACCGAACCGGACCGGCTCGCCCGGTTGGAATCCCGCCATCTGTTCCACGGTAACGACATCCAGCGTGCCGCTCGAATCCGGCGCCGGCACAGCGGTCCGGGTGGAAAAGGGACGAGCCACTACCCGCAGTTCGTTGCCAGCCGACCCGCGGTCGCGTTTTGCGAAGAGGGTCACCAGTGGATTGCTGGCTGCATCCACAAACGACGCGCGCGCCTGTGTGAATCCGTCGCCGCCGCCCCGCATCGGTACCTGCGGCAAGGGAGCCGTGTCGCGCGGCCGGAACAGCGGCGTTCCCGGCGCGATCCGCTCGATCGCGATCAGAATCGACAGACCCAACCGGCGCCGCTCCGTATAATCGCCCAGGACTTCCGTCCCGTTGATGAGCCGCTCGCAGAAGCGAACGTGGGCCGGGTTGATCGAAAGCCGGTCGAACACTTCGCTGCGTCCACGGAATTCGGCCTCCAGCCGGAAGCCCGGCGCGAAAACCAGGCTGCCCGTGGGATAAATCACCCCCACCGGCGTGGTCAGGTCCACTGCTCCGGTCAAGGGGTTCAAAGCGCCGGCTGCACTCTGAATCCGGAAGTCCCTGGCCCCGGAGACGCCATCGGGGTTCGCGATTCTCATTATCCCGCCCGGTTGCAGATCGGCCACGGGGTTGACGAACGCCTGCGTATCCACGACGGCGGCCGGAGCCGTCAGCACGCCTATCGGAATAAGGGCCGCCAAGGAGGTCGAGATGCGCACTCGCAGGCGGTTGCCCCAGCCCCCCGGGTCCAGAGCTGAAATCCGAAGCACGTCGCTGCCGCTTTCATCCTGCACGACGGCCTGCGCACGGGCCAGCGGTTCGACGCGCGGGCAGGATGCCGGTGGCGGCACTGCCACCAGCTTGCTGGTGTCGGCGGCCCGCACTACCCAACCCTTCTCGCCGCCATTACGGAAGAAACTGAAAACCGATTCGGCGACATAGCCGAACGCGACCCCGCCGCCGAAAATGTCCTCGTAGTCGCTCCAACCCATGAGCGCTTGCGGCAAATTTAGAGGTCCACGCTCGGTGATCCCGACGAAGGCAGTGACGGCGCTCTCGAGCGGCAGCGCCGGCGCGTTCTCACGGCCGCGCAGGTACAAACCGGGCGCTGTCAGGTTCGGCTCCAAGACTCAGTCCTCTTCGTTCATCTCTTTGTTGATCCGGGCGATCTCTCCAACCCAGCGCCGCCGTTCCGGATGTGGAAAGTCGAAGATTTCGGCGCGAGTCCAGTGAAAGTGATAGGCGATGTAGGCTACCTCCTGGTGGAGCTGTTCCAAGGGGTAGCTCAAGATTCCCCCGCGCCGTTCAACTCCACCTCGAATCGCGCGCTGCACGCCGGGCAGACTGCCGGATGCGCGGCTTTTCCGTTCGCGTTGATCTGGTTGTAGAAGCCTTGCAGATACGAAAGGTCCGCGGCGAACATGTTCTCCACCACCCCCGGATTCACGTCCCTCACCTCACCCAGGCGAGTGATCACGCGCGAGAGCAGAATCACGATGTGATACGCCTCGTTGCGCTGCACCCTCGGGTCCTGCAGCGGCAGGATCTCGTCCTTGGCGTTCGCCAGGCGCATCATGCCTTCGCGATGCAGGTTGCCGTCTTTGTCCACGAAGCCCTTCGGCAGAGTGAACTCGAACTCCGTCTGGAGGATCATCCCAGAGCCACTCCCTCATGGCAGATTTCGAGTTGCTCAATGGCAATTTCACTGGCTCCCGCCTTCAAATCGGGACCCACCCATTTGGAAGGCCACGCGTTGCGGAGGTTGTAGCGCACTTGTTCCTGGCGCTGTTCGTCCAGAAGGATGATGGAAATATCCGTGCGCTCGATATTACCGGCTTCCACTGACGCCCGCCAGCTGAGAAAATCCTGGTCGGGCGACGCCGCCACGCCGCTTTTCAACGTCACCATGCCGAACTTCTTCATACCCGCGAGCTTGCGATTGGTGATATCGTCGGCGCCCGTGCGGTAATCGATCACGTCGGATTCAGAGTTGAGGCCGGTGATCTCGGAGAATCCGGCGCGCAGCAACCCTCCGGACTCCAGCATGAAATTAAAACCGCCCAAGGGATCTTCAGGTCTTCTGGCCACTTTGAGGTACTCCTTTTAGAAATGCTTTCTCGACACAGCGTGTTGGTTATTCGGAAACCAGGGAACCGCCCTCGAACTGTTCGATGCGGAAAATCACAAACTCGGCCGGTTTCGACGGTGAGACCCCAATCTCGGTGATCACCCGCCCCAATCTGACGGACTCGATCGGATTCGTTTCGGCATCGCATTTCACGTAAAACGCCTCTTCTTCATCGACGCCGACCAGAGCCCCCGCCAGCCATTGCAAGCGCAGGAAGGCCGTGACGTTGCGCGTGATGGCTTTCCACAACGAGGGATCGTTCGGCTCGAAAACCGTCCACAAGGTGCTCTCCTCAATGGATTCCTCAAGGAAAAGGAACAGCCGCCGGACGTTCAAATAGCGCCATTCCGGATCGCTGCTCACGGTCCGCGCGCCCCAAATGACGTTCCCCACGCCGGGGAAGCGGCGGATCACGTTGATCCCCTTGGGATTGAGCAATTCCTGATCGGTGTGACTGAAAGCCGCGCCCAAGCCCGAGACGCTTGCCAGCCGTCCATCCACTACGCCGGCCGGCGCCTTATGGACTCCGCGCAGTTGATCCGTGCGCGCGTATCGGCCCATCACCGCGCCCGACGGCGGCACGCGTACGAGCGATCCATCGCGTGGATCGAGCACGTCGATCCACGGCGCGTACAGCGCCCCGTACTTCGAGTTCAGCGCGTTGCCGCCCGAATAGGCGCCCTGGGCCTGCTTGAAGTTCAGGACATCCGGGGCGGTGACGGACATCTCCGGAGCATCCGCCACATAAAAGCAATCCTGGCGCGCCTCGCAGTACGACATGCCTTCGACGTGCACCTGGCGGTCGACCGCGTCGGGAACGGCAATGATGTTGACTTCGTCGATTGAATCCAGTGCGTGCAGTCCCGTTGACGCCGCGGCGTTTCCGATGTAGTCGGTCGAAATCAACCCGCTCAGTCCGTCGTTGCCAGCCGTAAGCGCCGCGGGTAGAACTGTTGCCACCGGCCTTCGCTGCGCGAAAGTCAGCACGGAACCGGCAGGAATCAGATCGACAGCGCGAATGAGAGCCGAGCGCAGTTCGACGGCGACCGGAGCGTAGTCGAGCGAAACAGCGTCCATCGTAAGATTCGCGAGCAGTTCCACCTGCGCCCCGGACCGAAACACGGTCAGCGAGAAACGGTCGGGCGCCGTCAGGGCGATTCCCACCGTCAAAGCGTCGCCCCAGGCGCCCGGCGACGACGCTGTGATACGAAGCGCAGGGATGGGATCCGCGTTCTGGAACGTGTTGCCGCTCGCGATGGCCGCCGGGGTTGTGGGCGCCGTATAGTGGCTGGTTCGCACGATCCAGCACGAGGAGCCGCCCTCGTCGAAAAACGCCTTGACCGCGAACGCCAGGTAACCATCGTTGATCGGCCCGCCAAAAGTGCGGACGAATTCGCCGTAATTGTTGACGGCCGTCGCCAATCCCAACGGCCCGCGCTCGGCATGCCCGACAAAGCCGCCGACGGAAGTTCCGACGGCTTGAATCGGCTTGATGCCGGACGACAACTCCTCCATGAAAACCGCCGGCGAAAGATATTCAGCCATTTTGTGTAGCTCCTCGGTGACCTAGGCTTGGAGTCCGGCGAACTGCCGGATTCGGAACACGACGAACTCAGCCGGCCGCGACGGCGCGACTCCAATCTCGGTGACCACCTGTCCGGCGTCCCTCACCTCTTGCGGATTCGTCTCGGCGTTGCAGCGCACGAAGAACGCTTGCTCTTCGCTTTCGCCCACCAGCTTGCCTTCGAGCCACTGAATTCGTAGAAAGGCTTTGATTGTGCGCTCTATGGTCTTCCATAGCGATGGGTCGTTGGGTTCGAAAACCACCCACTGGGTTCCTGTCTCGATCGAACGCTCCAGAAAAATGAACAGCCGCCGAATGCTGACTTGCTGCCAAAGCGGGTCCGCTGATATGGTGCGCGAGCCCCACACCACGATCCCCTCGCGCAGATTGCGGATCGCGTTGATATTTTCCGGATAAAGGATGTCGTTCTCTCCGCGCGTTACCAGATGCGAGGTGCCGGCCGCCACGCCCAAAATGCCGACATCGGTGCCAGCGGGCGCTTTGTGAACCCCGCGTCTCCCGTCGCTGCGGGCGTAGACGCCTGCCACGGCGCCGGAAGGCGGGACGCTTATCCTCTGGCCGCTTAGCGCGTCGTCGATTCGAATCCACGGAAAGTAAATCCCGGCGTAGCTCGAGCTGAAGTTGGCGCGGAAGGTGCGGACCGTCTGTACGGGATCGGCCCCCGGAGGCGGCGGGTCGATGATGTAGAACATGTCCCGCCGGTTCTCGACCCAGGCGATCACCTGCGAAGTCAGCGTCACCTGATGGGTCAGCGGATTGGGCACTGCCACCGAGATGATCCGCGAGGGCGGCGCCACGAGAATGCTGGCGTCCTCGATCGAGTCCAGGGCGTGCAGGCCGTTCTGGACCAAACCGCTGCCCACGAAGTCGCTCACGGACAGATTGGTGAGGCCGTCGTTTGGAGCGCCCGCAAGCGCGGTGAATGCCACATTCGGCACCACAATGTTGTCTGCCGTGGCGGCGCTCGGCTCGCTGGCCACGATAAACTGCGACGCCCCGCTCTCCGGTCCCAGCCGGTCGTTGACGAAGTCGGCCGCATTGGTGGCGGCCAGGGACAGATTTTCGTGCGTTTCGATTACGTCGCCGTTCAACCGTACCCTCAGGGTGAAATCCCGGGCGTAGACGCTGGTCGCCGCGAGCGGCAGCGCGGGCAGGGCCAGGGGCGCCGCGACGGGCGCGATCACGGCCCGCATGGCGGGGTTCCCGCCCACAGAGGTCACTCCAACGGACAACACCACCACCAGCGCTTGGGCGACCGCAAAGTGGATGGCGCTGCCGGGCGTGAGGCCCGCCACGCTGTCGAACACCATCGCCCCGGCAGCAGGCGGATTGGTCACGTTCAGATCGAGCGGCGCCGCCAGGTCCGTCGCCGTCATCAGTCTAAAATCGGGAGCGAACGCCGCCGTCCCATCCGCAATGGTTCGGACCGAGGGCGCGCCACCTTCCGTCAGGGGTCCCGCGAAGGCCACGGATCGCGTGGCGGCATCCGCGCTCGCCACCACCCCGGCGATTTCATGCACCAGGTACAGCACCGATCCCGGCACTACGTCTGTATTGGGCGCCAGATCGATGAACGTCGCGTTTCCCGCGGCGATCGTCGCGGCCAGGGGGATCCGGAACTTGCTGGAGGAAACGACTTGCACCTGCAACGTCGTGCCCCACAGACCTGGACTGATGGCGGCCACCCTTAGGGCGTTTGCTACGGCCGCTCCCCCCAATTGCTGGCCGCTGAAATTCGCGGTCGCCGGGGCCGCCGTTAGCGTTGTGGCGTCGTCAATGTTGGTGTAGTGCGCTACCCGCACGATGTAACAACGCGTTCCGCCAAGGTCGAAGAAATGGTGCACGGAGTGGTAGAGATAGTGTTCGATCGCACCCGGAACGATGCGCAGGGGCCCGCCAAAGCGTTTGACGAACTCTCCAAAACTGGTCACGAGCGTCGCGCGGCCGACGGGTCCCCTCTCGGTGACGCCGACGAACGCCGCCGTCGAGGTCGACACGCCGGGAATCGGACGGGCTCCCGTAGACCGCTCTTCCACGTAAACGGATGGAGCGAGATAGGTGGGCATGGGTTACTTGGCCTCCTTTGTCGGCGGGACAACTGGGCGTCCGGCGGGGATGCGTTCCGGCGTCGGTCTCTCAGCGGCAGCCGGCGCCTGTTCCGCGACGGGCGTAGTCGCCGCCTTCACTACGGGTTCCGCGGGGGACGAATCCACCGCCTCTACCGCGGGCCCGGGTGAGGACGCTTTCGGACCAGTTTCGTCTCCCGAATCGGGAGGAGCATCGGGAACGTGTTCCTTCTCCTCAGCCGGCGCCGAGGAAACCAAACCGCTTTCCACCATCCGCCGGAGCTCAATGCTGCCGAGCCAAGCCTTGGGCAATTCCACATGCTCGCCAGGAGAGAGGCGAACGGTTCCCCGCGGGCCACGGAATAGCAGTGGGCGGCGGCAACTGTTCCGAATGACCACGTGTGGAATGCCCTTCGGAGCCTCCGCCGCAGTCTTAAGCGTCCCTGTGTCCACGGTCTCCCGCTCATCCATAACTTAAACTCCTACTGAACTCCCGTGCTCGAAGTGCCGTTGGCGCGATCATCAACTCCGCACCAGCGAGACAAGTTGAAAACTCCGCTCAGCCGTCTGTACCGGAATCGTCGGCGTTTGCGAAACATAGCCTGGACGCGAAACATCCAGGGTCAAGGAGGCGACCGGCGTCGCCGGCGAATAATAGAAGACCGCGTCGCCGCGCGCGTTTGTTCGGAGGGTACGTGACGCATCCGTCCCGATCAGAAAGGGAGTGGTCGCGCCGGGTGGGGGCGGAGTGGGCAGACTGGCCTGAAACAGAGTCACGCCGCCCACATTCACCGGAGTTACCGGCGCCGCATTCACCGCGGTGATCCGGACCTGTGCGTCCTCGATAGGTGGAGCGCCTGCGGTGTTCTCGACGACACGCAACGCAGCCTGCGTCGTTCCGGGCGGAAACGGGTAATAGGGGCCTGGACGAAATACCAGGCGATTGCTTCGAACGATCCGCAGAATCTGAGGTGCCGCGAGTCCGGCGGCAGAGGTCAATTCAGCCTCTTGCACGTCGTTGCCTTCTAACGCGGCCGCCAGCGTCGTCGTGAATCCGCCTTCTCCCAACACCGGCGCACCCAGTGCGATCGGAGGCAGAAACTCGATCGAGGCGAACGTTACGCGGCTGGCGTTGACGCCCGTGATCACCACGTGTATCTCATCCTCGCCAGGCGGCCGAATCTCCACCGGACCGGGACCGGGCCAGGGAACCAGCAGTTCGCGCGGCTGAAATTCGGGACCGGCGAGATCGATCCGGTAGTCGGGGGGCGAGGGCGTCAGGTTCGCGAACACGAAGTGACCGTCTTCTTTTTGAGCCGCGCGGCGGGGGGGATTCCGTAGCGTGGCGCGGAAACGGCGCGGGCTGAGGTCCTGCCGCGTAAACCCGTCGGCCGCGCGGCCAAAAAAGGCCAGCCTTCGCTCTCTGTTCTCGAAGGGCGTCATACTCCGTCCCTTTTCCGATTCGCCCCGATGATTTCAACAGCGCCACGAGGCCGGGCCGCCGACGCCACAGCGGCAGCCAGATCTTCCGGTGAGAGCTCGCCTAACGCCTCGATCCGCGGCGCTAATTCCAGCAACAGCGCCTCGGACGCATTTTGCCGCAGTGCGATGACCCGCAAGCGTGGCGTCTCCCATAGCAACTTCGTCCCCTCCTCAGCCAGCGAGCCTTCCTGAAGCGACGTCACGACCACGTCGGCCTTGTGCGACTCGGCGGCCTGCCGCCATCGCTCCCTCGGTCCATACTCGGCGTTCACCTCAAACTGCTTTAACCGCAGGACGCCTGCGACGACATCGGCGAGCATCGCGGGCAAGTTCCAAAGAAGAACCGAAACAGTCAAATGCTGCCCTCCTGGCAGATCCTACACGAGTATAAGAGCGGAGAGCGCCGCGCGACATGCATCTGGAGGTTCAAAAAAGATCCAGGCGGGGAACTGGATCTTAAGATTCAGGCAGGGAGGCGCAACTCCGGCCGCACGTCTCGAAGCCACACAAGCGGAGGATGGATCCGGAGCCGGCCTGGTTCAGGAACAAGCTAGCGTAGCTACTTTCCGGCGCAAAATTCCTGACATAAGTTTCTTGTTTTCACGAGGCGCCGATCTGCCGGCGTGCTTGGTGGAGCAGTCCTACGTGGATGAGGGAGCAGAGGCCTACGAAAAGCGCTACCAGGAGCGTCACATCGGAAGCTTGGCCGCTGCCGCCCAAGATCTCGGCTACCAGCCTACGCCAAAAGCCACCGAGGCCTGACTCTCCATCGTTCGAGCAGACAGTCACAGACCAGCCGCGCGGGCACGAGAAGGCGTGAAAAGAACGCAATTCCGGCCGAACGCTGTTTTCGGTACTCGTGAGCACTCCCTTGTCTGGTCAATGGGCTCGGTCAAGCCGCTCGTATCGACAAACGGTTTCGAATCCCCGGAAAGAGCACTCCGCACACCGCTTGTGTTCGGTTTCTGTAGCGAATTGAACGCTGGCTGAGAGAGCGGGACTGGCCACGCAAACACTTCTCAATCATGAACTGATCTACCGCGCGGGTCCGAAAATAATGTCGATGGCAAACTGCTGCACGAGCGGATCCACGTCGATGACAATCTTGTCCGCCACCGCCGGCACGTTCGCGGTCGCGGTCGCTTTTACGCTCACGACCGCCGTCTCTCCGCCTTTCACTTCCGTCCGATCCAGAGAGATGGAAATCCCCTCCCTCCCGGCGTGCCGCATTTTGAGTGTAATGGAGCCGGGCAGGTTGTTCTTGATCCTAATCTCCTCCGAACCCGCCTGACCCGCGATGAAATGAATGGATTCCTTGTCCACGCGCACCTGATCGCGAAGCGCGTTAACGGTCGGACCCTTGGACAAATCCGGCATGCCCGGCGGCGCCGGCGCAGCGGCGGAGGCCGGACCGGCCTTCATGACGCCGAAAGGGGTCAGGGTCCCCTTCGTTTCTTCCACATACCAAAACCACTTTCCGTCCACAATTTTCCACTGGCTTGCCGCGGCAACTTTCACCGGCTTCCCGGCGAAACCGGGCATCATGATATACATCTCGCAGGCGACCGTGGCTCTGGCTTTGGTAAACGCGTCTGAGTACGTGATCTTGATAATCTCGAAATTCAGGTACTTGGGCTTGTTGCCCGCGAAGAAGAAATCCTTCGAATCCTCAGCTACAACTTCGTCGGCTCTCCGGGGTTTGCCGTCGACGTGAGCCTGGTAGAATTCCGCAATCCGCGCCCGCAGCGCCTGATCCACGTCCGGCGGCGCCTTCTCAAAAAGCTCGGCTGGAATCTGTCCCAGGACCGGTGAAATCGAAGCCATTAGGCTCGCGGCCAGAGCCGCGGACAACACCCGAACTCTCGACATTGCCATGCCTCTCATTGTACAGTGACGAAAGTGCCCGCGCAGCTTTGGCCGTTACTCACGGTTGTCGTCCTGGGCGCGATCGGTCTCGCGAAATGGACGAAGGTCGACCGGCGGCGAGTCTCGGCGATCTGGGCGTTCGCAACGGCAGCCGTCCTGACGGGTGCTGTCTCGATGCTGCCCGCACTCGATCCGCCGCAGGCTCGCGTGGCGGCCGAGGTGTCGCGCGCTTTTTGCGAGATTGCCGCCATCCAGTTCGCGAGCCTTCTCCTGATGCAGGTAATCCTGCGCCGCTTCGCCTTGCCGAGGATCGCGAGCGACTTGTTCGCGGGCCTTGGATATCTGCTGGTGCTCCTGAATCTGCTTGCGCGCCTTGGAGTCAATGTGACGGGGCTGATCGCCACTTCAGCCGTGTTTACTGCTGTGATCGGTTTCGGTCTTCAGGATCTGCTTGGGAACCTGGCTGGCGGTCTGTCGCTGCAGGTGGAGCGGAGCATTCGTCAGGGCGACTGGATCAAGACGGACCTTGGCGTGGGCCAGGTGCGCATGGTCCGCATCCGGCATACCGCGATCGAAACCCCCGATGGAGATACGATCCTCATCCCGAATAGCATGCTCACCAGGCAACCGGTCACGGTTATTGGAAGGCTGCCGGGCGAAACGCCATCGACGCCCCACCATCGCAAGCTGATCGCGTTTTCGGTTGAGTACCGCCACAGCCCGGCGCGCGTGATTGAGGTGGTCGAAGAAGCGCTTTCCTCGTCGCCGATCGAAGGGATGTCGGACCAGCCGGCGCCCCGCTGCGTGATTGTCGATTACCGCCCGCAGGATGTCCTCTACGGCGTCCTGGTCTGGCTGACACGGCCCGGAATCGAGATCGTGGATACTTCGGTCGTTCGAACGCGCATCTACTACGCGCTCACGCGCAGCGGCATCCCGCTAACCCCCATTCCCCAGGCGATTCACCTCGAGGACGGCGGCGGGACGGGTTACGCTCGCCTCGACGACGAGCGCGCGGGCCGCCAGGCGCTCGCCAGGATCCCCATTTTTCAGTCTCTGACGGCGGACGAGAACCGCGCGGTGTGGAGTATGCTGGAGCGCCTGCGATTCGCGCCCGGCGAGTACATTCTCCACGAGGGGGACGATGGGGACTCGCTCTACATTTTGGAACGCGGGCAAGTGAAGGTGACGCTGGCGAATGGCGGCGCTCCGCGCGAGCTCGCAATGCTGCACCCAGGCCAGTTTTTCGGCGAGATGTCCTTACTTACCGGAGAGCGCCGCTCGGCGAACGTGATCGCCGTGGACGAAGTGGAGTGCCACCGGCTGAAAAAGAGCGATTTCAAGAAGGTGCTGGACCGGCGCCACGAGCTCGCGGAAGAGATTTCACTCGTGCTGGCCGCCCGTCAAGCGGGCCTTGAGGATGCCCGGCGTTCGATCGCCGAAGAGTCCCTCGCGGCTTCAAACACGCATGATCGGGACTTGCTCGCGCGCATCAGACGCTTCTTTGGCCTTACCGGTTCCGCCAGCGCCAAGAGCTAAAGCGGGACGCGGTTGTGCTAACATTAAGCAAATCGCGGCAAGCTACGGAGAGGTGGCTGAGTGGTCGAAAGCAGCGGTTTGCTAAACCGTCGTAGGGGGAAACCTCTACCGGGGGTTCGAATCCCCCCCTCTCCGCCATAGCCCTTTCAATACCTTCCGGAAGGATTTGGCGCTCCCGACGGGCTGAATTTCGTTGACGCCTCGGCGAGCCCTCAGACTCATTGCAGAACCGTGAAATGCAGCCGCCGCGAGTTCGTGTCATGGCCGATGTATGTGCTATCCCGCGACCTCCGCACCCCGTCCGCCCGCAAACGCCTTTGTGGTCTGGGGCCCGATTACGAGACGGAATCGGAAGTCCGGCAGATGTTCGGGTAGCCGGGACAAAGGGACGAACGATTAAGCGAAAACAGTCGCGACAAATGCGGTATTTTCAAACCCGATGGACGGCGTGGTCCCAAGCTCCATGCACCAAGGCCGGCGGCGCTCATCGAAGCGCCCGATAAATGATTGATGTCCGGCTCCTATAGACCCGGGCGGAATGGCAGTTGGCGCAGTGAGCGTCCACGCTCGGCGATGGACGCGCTCGCAAGCGTTCGCGCGGAAACAGGGCGGCGACGGGCATGCGATACTACACCATGCACACTCGCGCGATTCTGGTCCTCGGTCTCGCCGCCACTGCATCGGCGGAACACCACACCCTTCCATCCAACCCAAAGACCGTGCATTGGGGCTACTACGACGCCGCCCAGGCCCCGGTCTTGCGTATCCGCTCCGGCGATACCGTCGAGATACGCTCAGCCATGATCGAAACTCCCGAGGCCTTGGAACGCGCCGGCGTTCCCGCCGCCCAAATCGAGGCCGGCGATCGCGCCATTCACAAAGAAGTCAAGAAACGCGGACCCGGTCCGCACATTCTCACCGGTCCCGTCTATGTGGACGGCGCCGAGCCCGGCGATACGCTCGAAGTCCGCATTGAATCCGTGGCCCTTGCGCTTCCCTACGCGATAAACCTCTTTCTGCCCGGACTCGGAGTTCTCCCCGAGGACTTTCCCTATCAATACCGGAAGATCGTCCCGCTCGACAAGAATCGCATGGTGGCTCATTTCGCGGCCGGCGTCGAAATCCCTTTGAAACCTTTCTTCGGCAGCATGGGCGTCGCTCCGCCAGACACGCTTGGGCAGGTCAATAGCGCTCCGCCATGGGTTCACGCAGGGAATCTGGACAACAAGGAACTCGGCGCCGGCGCCACGCTATACATTCCAGTGCATGCGCGCGGAGCTCTGTTCTCGATAGGCGACGCACACGCCGGTCAGGGTAACGGCGAAGTGAGCCTGACGGCCCTCGAAACCGCTCTTACGGGCCGCTTCCGCTTGACCGTGCGCAAGGACCGCCCCGTCCGCTGGCCCTTCGCCGAAACACCCACACACTACATGACGATGGGCTTTGACGAGAACCTCGACCTCGCCGTCAAGATCGCTCTTCGCGAAATGATCGATTTTCTCGCCTCCCGTTTCAAGCTCAGCCGCGAGGACGCGTACCTGCTGGCAAGCGATGCAGCTGATTTCAGCATCACGCAACTGGTGGACGGCAAACGCGGCGTGCATGCGACGATCGCAAAGAGCATCTTCACGCGGCGCTAGGCCTGCGCTTAGGAGCGTGTCGAAATGATAATCCTCGGATTCGGATCTCGTCGGCTCTTTATTGGCGACTTCGACCGTACCCTGCGATCGGCGCGGTGAGCGAACGGGGCATCGAGGATAACGGCGCGCCGATCCCGCGGACGCCGGAAAACCGGGCGCGGATCTCGGAGGCGATCCGGGCTCTCGCGGGCGATGCGGAGCCGCGGGCGATGAAGAGGCAAGGGAAGGGAATCGACGCTCTTGCCGGGGCGCATCGAGGCCTGTCTCGACGAGGTGGAGAACTATCCCTACCTTGAAGCGGCCCCGCCCGAAATTGCGCTGTATAAAGAGGCCGTCTCGAAGGCTATCGAGCGGTTGCTCGGCGTGAAGCACAAAGTGCCGGCGGTCATCGTTCTGAAACTGTCATAATAGCTCCCTGATGTCCACTACCGGCGATCTGTTCGACCACGCTTTCCGCACCGCCGAGGAGCCGAACCACCTGTACTGCCATCAGGACTTCCTTCAGAGGGTGGAAGAGAACAAGTGGAACCAGGTCGGGAAGCGGGCGGCGCTGCTGCTCGAGCGGCTGGCCGTCGACGAGCGCCGCCAGCACTACAAGAGCACGCAGGGCGTAAACAAGGGATGGCGGCGCTCGCGCCTGGGCGGCAATCAAGGCAGCCATTTCTACGCCTGGTGGGCGCCTCGGGGCGCGGCTCCGCTGCGCGCGGCCGACGGTTTCGACTCCGCGCCCACGGGCTCGGTATTTCTACGCGACATCCGCCACCACGACGACCATTCCGAATTGATGCCGCAGACGCTCGCCGAGCATTACCTGCCGGTCTCGGTGGCCGATATCCGAAGCGAGGAATACGTACCCTCTCCCATGACGGGTTCGCAGACGCGCTTCGTTCAGTCGCGCGGGAAAATTCGCATCGTGAAAGGTTATCCCGGGTCCGGCAAGACCACCGCGCTGTGGCACGCGGCCGATCGGGCGAGCGTTGAATCCACGCTGTACGTCACGTATTCGAAGGACCTCGCCGCGCTCGCCCGCAGCCATTTCCTGCGCTTCTCTCCCTCGCAGAAGCAGTTCCAGGTGCTCACGTTTCCCGGTCTGGTGCGGAAGCTGCTGGTCTCGCTGCCGGGTGAAACGGCGCCCTACGAACCGGAGCGCGAGGCGCGGCTGCGGTTCGTCAAACAGGCGTTCAGCCTGCCCGCGCGGATTCTCGGGCCGTGGCTTGAGGATCGAAAGCCGCTCTACGACGAAGCGCACGCGCACCTGGTCGGGTCCGCGCTTCCCGCCGCGATCGGGCGGTTCCCGGCGTCCACGCGTCCGCGGCTCGAGGATCGGGTTTACCGCGATCGGCGGCGCGAATTCATCGGAGGCGCGGCGGCCGATGCGCTGCTCGAAGTCGTGAACGCGCTCGAAAAACGGGAGCCTGGCGAGTTTCACAAAAGCTACTTTCCGGAATTGCTGCTTGCCTGGGACGCCGTCGCGCGTTTGCGGTCGAGCGAAGGCGCGCAACTGGTCCAGCGTAAAATGTTCGACGTCGATTGCATCGCCGTGGACGAAGCCCAGGACCTGACGCCGCTCGAAGCTTTGGTAATTGTGGAACTGGCCGCCGCGATCCAGAAGCATCGCAACCGCGCGGTATCGCTGCTGATCGCGGGCGACGAGGCGCAGACCGTGCGCGCCACGGATTTCGAATGGGGGTGGTTTCAGGATCTGGTGCATCACCGCCTGGCGAGTCCGCAGGATTTCAAGCTGGGCGCGAATCTGCGGAGCCCGCGGCGGATCGCGGAGTTGATCAACGCTTCCTGGGATCTTTACACGCACGTCGGCAAGCAGGACCGTCCGGGAGGCGCCGGCAATGTCGACATCGAAGACGAAGCGAGCGACCAACTGGTGTATTGCGCGGCTGTCGAGGGCGCGGAGCTCGACCAACTTTTGCGCGTCTTCGCCGGCCGCGAGGGACTTGCGATTGTCAGTCTCGGAGACGAAATTCCAGCCTACATACCGGAAGATGTGAAGCCGGCGGTTCTGACCGCGTCCGAGGCGAAGGGTCTCGATTTCCAAGCGGTGTGCGTTCTCGATCCGGGAAAGCAATTGCGCAGAATCAAGAACGTCGCGGACCGCGTGCGGCGCGACCATGGCGTGGTGCCGCTTACGAAGCGGCTGGCGATCGATCAACTGCGCGTCGCTATCAGCAGGCCGACGGAGCGGATTTACTTTCTGGACGTGAATCCGTCCGGGGAGTCGGGAAAGATGAGCCTGGAGTTTCTGAGCCATGGCGACGAGGGAATCTCCCCGGTGATTCCGGCCGTCGTGGTGAAGAGCCTCGAAGAGGAACAACTGCCGGTGGAGGAGCGGATCGCTCTCTGCGAGAGCGACGCGCGGCAGTACCTCGAAGTAAAGCCGGAAATGGCGTGGTCGCGCGCGAAGCAGGCGGTGTCGCTGTTGGGCGCGCCCGGTTCGAGTGCGCATGTGGAAGATAGCGCGGTTCGCGGGTCGGCTCTCGGGACGCTGTGCCGCGTGTCGTTCTGTCTGGCGTTCCGGAGAGTAAGGTTGGCGGCCGAACTGGGACATCCGGACCTCTATCGCGAGGCCATCGCGGCGGCGGACGGCACCGTTTCTTCCGGCCCGTTTGCGGTGCTAAGCCAAATCGCCAGAGTGGAATCGGCCTCGGCCGGCTATCGCGTAGCCCCGCTCATCGATTTGCTCACGGTGCTTACCCGCAATTGGGATGCGGTCGACTCATGGCTCTCGGTCGAGCTACAGTCCCGCGCGACCGAATGGCTGAGGATTTTGGAGGATTCGGCTTCCTCGTCGGATCGCGTGGCCGACATCGTGAGAGTGCTGCCGGCCGCTTACAAGCTTTTTGAGATTCGCGATGGCGAAGCGCGCTCGGAGCGGATTCGCGAGAGAGCGGTGAGAACGCTGCTCGACGCGAAGAAGTTCGCCGATGCACTCGAGATCCTGGAGCTCTATGCGGAACACCAGCCGAAACTGGTGGCGCTGTGTTACGAGGGGTTGCAGCGCTACGGATTGGCGGCGGAAACCCACCGCAAGAACGGCAACCTGAAGGACGCGCTGCGCAACTACCGCGCGGTTCCGGATCTGACGAAAACGATGGAAGTGATGCGGGAAATGGGGGGACATCCCGCCGAGGAAAGCGTCGCGTGGATGCTCGACGTGGACGGCGTGCTGAAGCGGCGTCCGCAAGGTTTCGGAAAAGCCGCGACGGAGGCGGAGAAGACCTTCATCGCGCAGTTGCTCGAATCGAACATGGGCGCGCCGAGGACTCCGCGCAAGACGGTCGCGAAGACAGGAGCGAAGGCCGGAGCGAAGACGGGAACCAAGAAGCCCAGGGTCGCAAAGGCGGATTGGCCGAAGCTTCCGCGGGGCCGTCCGACGAGCTTTTCCGAGCAACCGTAGAGCGCTGCTGGTAGAATGGGCTTCTAATGCTTCAACTTCCCGAAATCAGCGCGTCCCTATCCGAATCCCTGCAATTGGCTCAGACTCCGGTTGCCGTGACGTTTTGCGACGCCCTGCCGGAAGGGGTCTCCATGTGGAGCGGGTCCGTGCCTGCGGGATGCCGCTTCTGGCAGGAGGCCGCAACGAAGACATTCGCGACCACTGCGCGGCAGCACGACCTTTGCGCGATCGGCGTGCACACGCACAACCTGGAGGGGACGGCGGCGACCAACGCCGACCTGGGCGACGCGTTGGAGGTGTTTGCCGGCCTGAGTTACGTGCGCGCGGACGACGTGGCGCAGATTCCGGTGCTGGCGAAGCGGTCGAAGTACGTGGTCTACGGTCCGTTGGCTTCGATCCCGGTTGCGCCGGACGTGGTATTGCTGTTCGTGCAGGCCGACCAGACGCTAATTCTTTGCGAAGCGGCCCAGCAGATCGAAGGCGGCGCGCCGCTCGCCATGGGACGCCCCGCGTGCGCGGTAATCCCGCAGACGGCAAACACGGGGCGTTCAGCGCTGAGCCTTGGTTGTTGCGGGGCGCGCGCGTACCTGGAAGTGATGACGGAAAATGTGGCCCTGTTTGCGATTCCCGGCAGCCGGCTGGCGGAGTATAGCGAGCGCGTCGCGGCTCTAGCGAAGGCGAACGCAATCCTCACGCAGTTCCACGGCATCCGGCGGCGCGATATCGAGGCGGGGAAGACGCCGACGGTGAAGGAATCGCTGGCTTTGATGTCCGCGTAACGGGCGGCGTTACGTGACGCTGAAGCCGCAGCCGGCGATGAAGTCCGTCAGCGCCTTTTCGGACGTCATCTTATTGTCGAAGCCGATGACGACGGACTTTTCCGGGTAACTCGCGGCGACGCGCGCGACGCCCTTCCGCGTCTTCAGCATGGCTTCGAGACCAACGGCGCAAGTGATGCAGGAGAAGCCTTCAACGGCATACTTCACGCTGTGCGTCTCCTGGGGAGTTCCAGCCTGAAGGGCGAGACCGGAGGCCGTCCCGGCGGCGGTGACATTGCGAATGAATTTCCGGCGATCCATGCGGATCATTGTATCAGACCGGGAAACGGCTTCGCGCGCAAGTCACCCGCGGAACCGGGATTCCGGGCACGCCGGTTATTTGCCCTTGCTGAGCTTGCGGAAGTACTCGGCGACGGCCGCGGCGTAACCCGGAGGCACTGGCTCGGAAGCGCCGCTGCGCACCTGGCCGCCCTGCTTGTCGTCCACCTTGCGGCGAAGTTCGAGTTCAAGCTGCTCGATAGACGGAAGCACCTGCGTGCGGAGCAGCTGCTCGAGGAGTTGCGGATTGCCGGGGAAGCGGCTGGGGTCGAGGCGCTGCATCTGGCGGACGATGTCCTGCACTTCCTTGCCTAGCTCGGGCTCCGAGCCGAGCGCCTGCTGCAACTGCGAGAGGTCGCGCATAGTGTCGCGGAAGCCGCGCTCGATTCCGATGCCGCTTTGCTGACGGCCCATCCCAGCCGTCGGACCGGGCAGATCGCCGATGTTCATCGCATTCCAGCCTCGCGAATCGTTGCCGCCCTGCTGACGTCCACCTTGCGCGTTCTGGCCACCCTGCTGTCCGCCAGCCTGCTGTCCGGGTTGTCCCTGCTGGCCCTGTTGCTGGCCGCCCTGCTGACCCTGCCCTTGCTGGCCTTGCTGCCCCTGCTGTTGACCCTGACCCTGCTGACCCTGCTGCCCTTGCTGCTGGCCGGGCTGCTGACCATTCTGCCCCTGCTGGCCTTGCTGTTGCCCGCCCTTCTGCCCTTGCTGCCCTTGACCTTGCTGTCCCGCGCGGGACATCTGCTCGATCTGGCGTCGAAGCTGCTCCGCCTGGTTCAAAGCGCGCGACAGCTCATCGCCGCCCTGCTGGGCGCGATCGAGCGACCGCTGCGCTTCCTGCAAACGCTCGTTGAGCTTGTTCAGAGCGTTGGTGATGGGCTGCTCGCGCATCACGGCGTAAGCGCCGAGCCCGCGCCGGATCACTTCCGAGTTAATCTTCATCCGCGCGCCGAGCTCGTTCTGCTGAAGCTCGCCCAGCGCGTCGCGCAGCTTGGTCGAAGCCTGGCGCTGGCTCCCGGCAAGGTCCCGCGCGGCCTGTTGGAGGTCGCGCTCCATGCGCTCCACCTCGCCCTTGAGCCGGTCCTGCTCGGTCGCGAACTGTTCCGCCTGCTGCCGGTTCTGGATGTTCTCCGCCGGTTGCCCCAACTGTCCCGGCTGGCGGTTTTGATACGCCTGCTGCAACTTCTTCGCGAAGTCCTGCTGCTCGGCGGCAAGTTTATTCGAACGCTGAGCCAGCTCGTCGACTTTGGTGTTCGCCTGGTCTTTGCGCATGCCGGAGAGCAGCTTCAGCGCCTCTTCCAGCCGTTCGGCCGCGCGCCGCGCTTCGGCCTCGCTTTGAGGCGTGCCGCTATTCTGAGCCGAGCCCGCCCGTTCCATGTCCTTGGTCGCCTGCTGCAAACGGTCGAGCGCCTGCTTCAGCCCTTGTTCCTGCTGCGATTGTTGCCCGCCCATCTGGTTCTGCTGGCGCATCTGCTGCATGCGCATCTGCTGCTGTTGTTGTTGCTGCCCACCCTGCCCGGAGGCGCTCTGCTGTCCGGATTGACCCTGTTGACCTTGCTGCCCCTGCTGTCCTTGCTGCCCCTGTTGCTGTTGAGACTCGTTGCCGCGCGTGAGCTGCTCCATCTGGCGTTGCAGCTCCTCGGCTTCGCGCTTGAGCATTTCCTGCTGCCAGCGCTGCTGGAAGGATTGCTGGCCCCTCTTCTGTTGCGCCGCCAGCTCCTGCTGCCGCCGGGCGAGTTGTTCGAGTTTCTGCAAAGCCTCGTCGATTTCCTTGGCGCGTTGATCGGCCGAGGAGCTCTGTTGGCCCGTTTCGTACTGATTCTTCTCTGTGTCGAGCTCAAGATCGAAGAGGTTTTCGAGGTCGCGGCCCTGTCCGCCGCCACCCCCGCCTCCTCCACCCTTATTTCCGAAGGCGACTTGAATCTGGCGGAACGTGGCTTCGGCGCGCAGCAGGTGCTGCAGGGCTTTCTGCTCGGGCGCAAGCGCCGGCTGCCACTGCAGCGCCTTAAGTTTGTCGGTCGCGGGACCCATGGCCTCGACTGCTTTCTCCATGTCCTGCGCGAAGCTCTTGAATTCCTGATTCGAGCCGGTCAGATCGCGGCTCTTCATGCGGGCGGCAAGCGATTTGGCCTGATCGCGCAGTTTCGACTGCACGTCGGAAAGGAATTTCGCGTTCTCCGCCGCGGATGCCTTATCCTTCGCACCCCCCTTGATCTGGTTCCAGGTTGCGGCGATGATTTCCTTCTGCCGCTGCGAAATCTTGCCCTGCTCCTCGCCGCCGCCTCCACCCCCGCCACCCGCCATCTGCGACTGCGAGTATTCGCGTTCGAAGGGCTGCGCTTCGATGAAATACATATCGGTCTGGGCGCTGGCGCGGGCATCCTTCGCAGTGGCGTAGACGCTGACCAGATCGCCGGGGGCCAATTTGAACTCCTCAAGCGAGATCATCGTCGAGCTTTCCGCCTTCTTACTCTGGCCTTTGAGGAGCGGCACCACTTTCTCGGGCGCGCCGTTCACCGAGTAATGAAGTTCGAGTTGACGGAGACCGAAATCGTCGTCGGCTTCGACGGCGATGGTGACTTCTTCCACCGGATTCACCTTCGCATCGCGGCCCGGACGAACGATCCGCACGTTGGGCGCGCCATCCTTGCGAGCTTCGATGAAGTAATCCTCGCTGATACGGACTGGCTGGTCCTTGTCGAGCGCGGCGACGTGATAGAGGCCGTCTTTTTGCACCGGAACAGTCGCTTTTCCGCCGTTTATGGCCACTTTTGTACCGTCATCGATGACAATCACGCCGTTTTGGAGCGGTTTGTCGGTTTCGATCGCGAGATCGGCCTGAGTGCCTTCGACGGCGCGCAGGTCGCCGCCCGGATCCTCGACGGTTTCGGGAAGTCCGGTCCAGGAAGGATAGCGATAAGTGACGCGGATGCGCTTGACGCCCGGCAAATCGATAACGTTGAGCTTGTAGGTTTTCGAGCGGACGCCGCCGGCTTCCACGTAATAATCCAGAGATTCGGGAACGCCGGCGAAGAGGAATTCGTAGGTGGAGCCGCCGGGTTGGGGCAACATCGCGGTCTCCTCCCACTTCGAGGCGCTGCGGTACTTTGCGAACACGCGCACGCGCTGGGCCTGGAAGCCGACGAGGCGCGCGCGGATCAACTGCTCCGCCTTCTTGCGAAGCGTCAGATTGCCGGGCTCCACCTGGATGTTATAGAACGGCGCGGTTTCGGCTCGCGGCGGTCCACCCCAGAGGAGGGCCGTTCCGTGGCCGAGGAATCCTGGGCCCGATACGCCCAGCCAAATCAGGATTGCGGCCGCCACCGCGGCGAGCGAACCGAAGCCAAACACGCGCTTGGGCTCGGCGACCTGCGCGGCCTCGGTGGAGCGGGCGACGTCAAGGGTGTCGGCGGCGAGGAGTTCAAGAAACGGGTCCTTCCTGGTCTTGGTGTGGCTCCCGTCTTCCTGGTTCCGTTCGGCGAAGGTGAGGAGGCGCTCGCCAAACTGCGGGAATTGCCGTTCGGCGCGTTTCGCCGCCGATCGCCGGTTGAGGCGAAGAAGCGGCAGTAGCAGGGCGAGGCCGATGGCTAAGGCGAGCGAGATGAACAGCAGCACGCGCGCGGAGGTGACGCTGGGATCGGAAAAGGCAAACCAGTTGGCGATGAGGACCAGGATCACGGTCGCCGAGAGCGCCGCCGCCGCCACGGCCGCCGCGCCGCGAGTGAGAGTGAGAACGCGCAACCGGCGCTCCACTTGTTTCAGATAGCCATTCAGCCCGTCGAGAGGATTCATGCCGTCTCCTTGTCCACCGCGAGATGCCGGTTGCCCACTAGCGTTTCAGCGACCGACAATGCCAGCACCGCCAGCATCACATACCACCAGAACCGGTTCGGTTTCTTTTCGGCTTCAGTATTGGACGCGCCACCAACGGCTTGGTTTGACGCGGGCGCCCCTTGACCAGTATTTTGCCACAACGCGAGGGTCTCCGCCGGAATGAGGTCTAGATCGGATTCGCGGCGATCCGCGTTTACCGCTACCAGCTCGTGGCGGCCGCTTTGGCGGCGAATGTCGTAAAAGCCGGTTGCCGTGAGGTCGAAGCTCTGTGCCTTAACGGCCTCGGCCAACGACAGGGCGCGGCGGCCGTCGGGGTCGAGCACTTCAACGCTCGCGCCCGCGCCCGCGCCGGGTTCCTTGGCGGTTCGAAGGTCGAGAAAAGAACCGACGGCCATGCTCGACGCGCCTTCCTCCACCCGGCCGAGGTGGCGGGCCGTCTGCTCGACGAACGGAACGAACGAGGCGTGGAGGGGAAAATCGTTCGCGACGTTGTCGAAAGTAGAAGCGAAGACGATGACGCGTCCTTCGCCGATCTGCTTTTCGAGCAGCACCGGCGTACCGTCCGCCAGTCGGGCCGCGACCTTGGCGTTACCGGGCTCCACGCGAATGGTCTGATAGAACTTGACGCCGTCCCAGCGGTTCGCCTTTCGGACGGAGGGGTGCGCGGCATCGAGCCAGGAGACATTCTGGAAGCTTTCGCGCTCGCGCGCGGCGTACTGCGTGCCTCCGATGGCGCCGCCGAAAACGGGCGCGGTCTTGCGTGTGGCGGAATTGCGCCCAAGCGCGATCCACAGCGACCCGCCGACGCGGGTGTGCGCGAGCAAGGCGTTCTCGAAGGACTGAGGCAGCGACGCCACGTTCGAGAGCACGACGAAGGCGTACTTGGCGGGCGAGAGGTTGGCCGTCTGCTCCGGCGTCACAATTTCGAGCATGAACGCGGCTTCGCTTCCGGATTCGAGCGCCGCGCGGAAGTAGAGCGCGTCGCGGCCGGCGTTCGAGCTTTCATGCACGAACAGGATGGGGCGCGGCTCGGAGCGTTCCATCGAAAAATAGAAGCGGTCGTCGTCCGGGAATTGATCGGCGGAATCGATTCGCACCTCTCCTTTTGTAAAGCCGTGGGGAACGTCGAAGGGAGCGATTTCGACGGTCGCGCGGCCGTTCGCGGGTACTTCGACAGTGCGCGACGCCGCCTCTTTGCCATTGAGCAGAAGCGTCAATTTGCGGGTCGAACGGTCGCCCCCGTAGTTCACGACGGTGGTCTGAAGGCGGCTCTTCGCTCCGTAAACGCTCCGCGGGGAATTCACCGACTCCACGGCGAAATTCGGCAGGCGGCCCGCGGCCATATTGTGGAGGACAAGCTTGACGCCGTCGGCGAGGCTCAAATCCGTAAAGTTCGGCGGCAGGGACGACTTCTGCATGTCCGAAAAGACATGCGCCTCGATGGGGGCCTTGGAACCTTGCGCGATGGAACGGAGAGCGCGGGAGAGTTCCGCGTAGGAGCCGCGCGCGTCATCGGGTTTAATTGCCGAGATGCCGGCTCGCACGGCGGCGATGTCCTCGGTGGCCTCGCTCATCATCTGGACGCCGGAGGAGAAAGCGAGCGCCTGGGCGCGGCCGCCGGCGCTGAAACCGGAGAGAGCAGCAGATGCTTCGCGCTTCGCGCGTTCCAGGCGGTCGCCCTGGCGCATGCTGAACGAACGGTCGACGGCCACGATGAGTAGTTTCTTTCCACTGTCGATCGGTGAGGACGGCAGGTTGATGAACGGGTTGGCGAAGGCGAGCGCCAGGAGAATGAAGAGCAGCGTCCGCAGCGCGAACAGAAGCAGGTACATCAGGCGGCGATGTTTGACGGAGCTTTGCGTGCGCCGCTCGAAGAACATGAGCGAACTGAAGGGCAAGGGAATGGTTTTATGTTTCTTCAGCAGGTGCAGCCAGACGGGAAGACCTACAGCGGCGAGCCCGGCGAGGAACCACGGCGCGAGAAATCCCAAGCTAGAGCCTCCCCTGGCGGATGTTGGGGCGAGTGGCCATCGACGGGCCTGAAGGCCTGTCCCACCCGGACCAGCCAGCCGCCGCGCGGTTTGCCACTAGAGCCTCCCCTGGCGAATGTTGAGGTACTCGCGCAAACCTTCATCGAGCGGCCGCGAGGTGTTCATCAGGAAATAATCGAGACCGGCCGATTTCGACTTCGAGCGCAGTTGCTCGATATGCGCGTCGATCTTCTGGCGGTATTCGTTGCGCGCGTATTCGGGCGACACTTCCAGGCTGCTCTTGTTTTCGAGATCGACGAGCAGCAGCTGTTCCTTGAACTTAGGGGCGATCTCCTGCGGGTCCAGAACGTGGAATAGAATCACCTCGTTGCCGCGGTGCCGGAGCGGTTCCACGGTCTTGATGACGATTTCAGGCTGCTCGTAGAAATCGGAAATGACGACGACGAGCCCGCGGCGGCGCTGGAACTGTTGCACGTGGACGAAAGGCGCGGCGAAATCCGTATGCGTCCCCACCTCCGCGTGCTCGACGGCGTGGAGAAGGCGGAACAACTGTCCTTGACGCGAGCTCGGCGGGACGTAATTCCTGACATCTGCGTCGAAAACGATGAGCCCCGCATTGTCGCGCTGCTGGTTTGCGAGGTAGCAGAGCGAGGCGGCGAGAAAGCGCGCGTAGTCGAGCTTGTTCACGGAATGAGAGCCGAACCCCATGGAAGCCGACGTGTCGAGCAGCACGAGAAGCTGCGTATTGGTCTCGCCGCGATAGCGTTTCAGGAAAGCTTTTTCCGTGCGGGCGAAGACGTTCCAGTCGACGTGGCGCAGGTCGTCGCCGGGCGTATAGGCGCGGTACTCGGCGAACTCCTGCGAGAAGCCGAAGTCGGGGGAACGGTGAAGTCCCGCGATGAAGCCCTGCACCACCGTCTTGGCGACGAGGTCGAGGCCTGAGATGGAATGCAGAGTGGCGGGATCGAGGAAGCGCTGGAGCATGTTTACTCCCGGAGATTACTCCCGCGGGGCTCCCTTCCATTCGAGGAGCTTCTTGAGGATGTCGTCCTGCTTCAGGCGATCCGATTCGGCGTGGAAGTTCAGCAGAATGCGATGCCGGAGCACCGGAATGTATAAGGCCCTGACGTCCTCGTAGGAGACGTGATAACGGCGTTTCATCAGCGCGCGAGCCTTTGCCGCGAGGACAAGGAATTGGGCCGCTCGAACGCTCGCGCCGTAGTTCACGTACTTCTTGACAAAGTCCGGCGCCGTCTCGTCGGTGCTTCTGGTCGCGCGCACCATGTCGATCGCGTGCCGCGCCACGGAATCGGCGATCGGCGTCATGCGAACCAGTTCCTGGAAGCTCAGGATCTCGGCCGCATTGGTCACCATATCCGCTTCCGCAATATGCGTCTGCGTCGTGAGATCGATCACCTTCATTTCCTCGTCCGCCGTGAGGTAGTCGAGTACGGTATTGAAGAGGAAGCGGTCGAGCTGCGCTTCAGGCAGCGGGTACGTGCCTTCGAGCTCGATCGGGTTCTGGGTCGCGAGCACGAAGAAGGGCGAAGGAAGTTTATAGATGTTGCCGCGCACCGTGCAGGAGCGCTCCTGCATGGATTCGAGTAGCGCGGACTGCGTCTTGGGAGGCGTACGATTGATTTCGTCGGCGAGCAGGACGTTGGTGAAGACGGGGCCCTGAACGAAGGTCCAGGTGCGGCGGCCGGTGTGCGGGTCCTCCTCGATGATATCGGTGCCGGTCATGTCGGACGGCATCAAATCCGGCGTGAACTGGATTCGCTTGAAGACCAGCCCGAGCGTCTGCGCCATGGTGCGGACAAGCAGTGTTTTCGCGGTGCCGGGAAGGCCGGTGATGAGGCAGTGGCCGCCCACGAACAGGGCGATCATCACTTGCTCCAGGACCTCCTCCTGTCCGACAATGACGCGCCGGACCTGCCGCACAATCTCCGCCTCCACTTCTCGAAACCGGTCGATCCGGTTCTTCAATTCCGCCGTTTCCATCTGAGGGACCGAAGTCATGTATGTATTTTCCGTTTCCTTTATGGAGATAGCTCCAGGAGCATCTTCTGCGCGGGCCGGAACCCGGGTGCGGCCTCGAGCGCGAGGAGCAGCTGATCCTTCGCTTCCGTGATTTGTTTCCCCTGGCGGTAAGCCTTGGCCAGGTTAAAGTGCGACGCCGCGAGGTCCATGGGCTTCATGGCGAGGACGGCGGTGTATTCGCGAATTGCGCCCGCGGTATTGCCTTCGCCGAGCCAAAGTCCGCCGAGGCGCCGATGCAGCTCGTCGTCGTTCGGAGCGATGTAGTTCAGACGTTCGAGGGCGGCGGAGGCGTCGCGCTTGCGGCCCGCTTCCTCGAGCATCGTGGCGAGGCGTTTCAGGACGACCGGGCTGCGTCCGCCGGCTCTCGCAAAGCGTTCCAACTCCTCGATCGCGGCAGTGTTATTCTTTTTCGCGGCGTAGGCGTCGGCCAGGAATTCGTAGGCGCTGCCCGCTTCCACATAATCCGGATAGACGTCGCGGATGGCGAGGGCGAGCGGAATTACCTCATCATGCTTGCCGGCCTTCGCCAGGTCGGATACCTGTTTGAGCTTCTTGCGCCAATCGTCGAAGCCGTCGATCACGCCTTTGGTCTGCGCTTCGAGTTTAGCGAGGAAGCGCTTGTCGAATTCCTCGGGCTTGATGCCGAGCTCCTTCTCAATCACCTGAGCGGTGGGCTCGCTGCGCGAGAAATCGTCCATCATGGCGAGCAGCTTGCCGAAGCCCCAGTGTTCGGCGATGTAGTCGCAGATGCGGCCGGCTTGAAAATAAGACACAACGACCTGATTGGGATACGACGGGCGGATGAAACCACGATCCAGCTCGGCGACCGGCAGGAGTTTCTTGTTCTTGATGGCGGAGATCACCTGCGGATCGAGGCGGTCTCCCCATTCGGGCGAGACGGCGGTTTCTTCGTGGACGGCGAGACCTTCGGTGAACCAGCGTGGCACGCGGTGATGGGTGGCGGAGAGGACGAAGACGTGACTGAGCTCGTGCCAAAGCGTACTCGCCCAGTGGAAACTGCCGGGCTTGCGGCCCGACGGGCTGTCCATGGCTACGACATAGCCGAAAGTCACGCCGAGCGCGCCGAGCCCCGGCATGCCCATGGTGCGGACGGCGAAATCCTCATGGTCGGGATAGACCTCCACCTGCACGGGGCGGTCGAGCTTCACCTTATACTTCTTTTCGAACGTCGCGATAGCGCGCTTCAGTTCGGACTCGACATAGGGATGCAGAAGTTCTGCTTCCTTCTTATGCAGTTTGACGATGGTGTTGTCCGTCTTGTAGGTGAGGAAGTTCTTGTAGCTGTCCATCAGCCGGAGCGTGTTGACGGTGGCGGCGTCGCGATGGCCGTTCTCGTAGCAAAGCTCGAGGTGCCGCTTCGCTTCGACTTCTTCGCCCAGGCGCATCAAATTGACGCCGAGTTGGGCGCGCGCGGCCCACAGGCGCGGGTCGAGCTCGATGGCTTTTCGATAATACTTGATGCCTTCCTCGTAGCGCCGGTTAAGCACAAAGAAGTGGCCGACGTCCGCGTAGGCCTCACCGTATTTGGGATTGATATCGAGGATGCGGTCCATCCACGGGCTATCGGCTTTGTCGGCGAGCCAGTCCACGCTGGCGCGGACGGCCATAGCGTCGAGCGCTTTCGGAGAGATGGCGAGCGCCTTATCCGCCTGCTCGACGGCGCGCTTGGGGTTGCTGTCTTCGAGCGCCAGACGGGCCATCAGCTCATGCGCTTCGGTCAGCTTCGGATCCGCGGCGAGGGCTTTTTCCGCAAGCTCGACAGCCCTGGTGTCGAAGCCGTCCGCCGCGACCAGAGCCAGGCCGAGAAGGGCGGGGGCGTAGTCCTTTTTGATCTCGAGCGCCTCTTGAAACAGGTTGGCGGCTTCCTCTTTGTTAAACCGCTCGAGAAACAGACGGCCCCAGCGGACGCGGTATTCGGGATTCTTCGGGTTCGCGGCAACCAGCACGCGGAAAGCGGTGCTTGCTTCCTGATACCGCGCGGCCGAACGAAAGGACTCCGCCTGTTGAAGAGTTTGCGCCCAAGCGGAGGCGATGAGAAGAGGGAGCAACGCGAGCGCGCGCAGGGTCACTTATCCAACTCCTCCTGCACGCGCGCGAGATCGAGCAACAGGACGCCAAGCTTCTTGCGGTATTCCTCCGCCGGCGTTGCGGCCTTCTGGTATTTCAGGCGGTCGATCTGCTGTTCCAGATCTTCCCGCGTGGCGAGGAGCTTCTGCTTCGCGGGGTTGGCCGCCGCTTTCGCCGCCGCGCCAAGGCGGAGGAGCGGAAAAGTCGATGCGACCAGACCATAACCGTTCTCGGGAGAGGGAGCCTTTACGCCTTCACCCTTGCCCGTGTCTTCAAGGACCGCGTGTTCGGTGGAGAGGCGCTTTTGGGTTTCGTAAAACTGAGCGGTCTTCTGCTCGGCGTAGCGGAACGCTTCGAGGGCGGACACGGTCTCGTTCTTGTCGGTATCGGCCGCGGGGTCGCGCAGCGCCTCAATCCAATAGCGGGCAAAAACCGTGGCGTTCTTTTCCGTGCCGCTCTTGGTCGCCGATACGATGACGCGGCCGTCCCTACGGAGCGTCGAGATCGCGCCGCCGCTCGATGAAGTTGTGTTGACGACAAGCTGCCGCGCGCGGACCTTGCCCAGCAGGCTCGCCAGTTCGTCTGCCGTGATGTCGGGTCCGGGCAGGTTCATTTTGTAATCGAGACCATCGAACGTTCCATGGCCTAAGAGCAGGAGAACCAGAGCGTCCGCCGGCGTCGAATCCTTGGCGATCTTCTCAAGCGAAGCTCGCAGATTCGCGCGCGTGGCCGCGCCGCCTTCGAAGGTTTCGACTTTCGATTCCGGGGCCGCCTTCACGAGCTTATCGACTTCCTTGGCCCAGTTGGAAAAGCGGGTTTCGAATTCAGGCTCTCCGCCGAGTCCGCCGACAGTGACGTAATAGGTAGCGGCGTGGAGCGCCGGACCGCCCGCGAGAGCGATGGCGAGACCGAAGAAAGCCGCTAGCGCCCGCTTGCCGAAGTTTACGTAGCCGGTAACGCTTGCCGCTAAGGGCTTGTCGGGAAATACCCGTTCCACATTTGCCGATGGAACTGTAGCGCCGGTGGAGCAGGCCATCGTCGTTTGTGGCCTGCTAGACGCGCGGCGGAAGGCAGGCGACGAAAGACGATCGCCCGCCCCACCGGCCGCCGATTCCAACAGTTGTTTCATTTCTGGCGAGGCCGTTGACAGACCGGGAGCCCTGTCCCACCTTGGTACGCCTCTCATACGACACCCCACTTCCGCCGCAGAACCCACTCGCCCGAGCGCAAGAGCAATGCGACGAAGAAAACGATGGGCATATCCCAGAGATCCTTAGTATCGCGCACCGTCAATCCCGCTTCGGAGTACGAAATACGGTCCGCCAGCTTAGACGCTTCCCCTGGTGTGTAGTAACGGCCGCCCGTGCTTTCCGCGAGTTTTTCCAGCAATTCGCGATTCTGGCCGGTGTGGAAGTTCTCAGCCACGCCGTCTTCGCGGCGAAAGGCGATGGCGTCGCGCGTCTCTTCCTTGTCGTTGAGGGCTACTACCTCGGCGACGTAAGAGCCCGGCTTTTCCGCCGCCCATTCACCGGCGTAGACGCCGTCCTCGTCCGGGACGGGGTTCATCTCGACCACCGCGGCGGTCCCTTCGGGTCCGACGATGCGGGCTTCCACCTTGGCGCTCGGAACCATCTTGAAAGTCTTATCGCGGACCTCGGCGCGGAGCTTCACGGTGGTCTCGTCGGAAAGAACCGGGCGCGGCGTCGATGCGCGCACTCGGCCGGGCGTGTCGGCGACGGCCCATCGCAAAAACTGCTGCCAGAACATTTCGTGCGTCTTATCGGTGAGCGCCTGCTGCATCTGCCAGCGCCAACTTCCGCTCGTGGCAAAGACAGCGGTGCGCCCGCGCCCATAGTTTTGAATCGCAAGCAGCGGGGACTTGCGATGTCCGGGGGCGAAGGTTTCGAGCAGTACCACGGCTCCAGGCTTAGGGTCGCCGACCTCCTGGAAATCCGCCATGACCGGCATCTTCTTCCAGCGCTCGGCGTTCTTCTCGGGGCGCTCTTCGAGGCGGCAAATCAGACTCTCGCGTCCGATGGCGGTCAGTTCCGCACTCGCTTCGTCGCGATGAAAGGTGCCCTTCTTGTCGGGGATCTGCACGGGCAGCATTTCCGCGAGGGGAGAGCGAAGGTATCCGCCGTCCCCGAGCGCCGCGCGGCCGCCGAGGAAGATCACGCCACCGCCGCGCCGGTTTGCGAATTCCCGAATTAACTCCTGCTGCGCCGGGGTGAAGTAGTTCGCCTCGACGCTGCCGATCACCAAGGCTTGGTAGGCGAACAGTTCGTCGGGCTTCGCCGGGAATCCGTCTTCCAATTCCTTCGGCTTCTCGACCTGACGGTAGATCTTGTTCTGAGTCGTCCGGACCATCGTCGAGAGCCCCAGGCTGCGATCCTCCTCGATCGCACGGCGCAGGAACTTGAACTCCCACTGCGGTTCGCCATCGAAGTACAGGACGCGCGGCTTGGACGATTCGACGCTCACCAGACGCGAGACCGCGTTGTTGGCCGTGTTCTGTTCGCCATCGAGCGGATCGACGCTCACCTGGAAGGTGCGCGCGCCGGCCATTCCAGCGTTGAACAGAAGCGTTTCCGTTTGCGGAGCGCCATCCCCCTTGAGCGTGACCTCGGATGTGGCGAGCACCTTGTTCCCTTCGCGAACCGAGAGCCTTGCTTTGCGCTTTTCGAAGCCGTTTTGGCGGAGGGTTACTTGCGCGTTGAGCCTGGAATCGGCCAGCGTGCGCGCGGGGAGAACGACGTCGTCGATTTCAAGATCGCGGTCGAACTTCTCTTTTCCGAAGCCGACGGCATGGACGGGAATCCGCTTCTGGCGGATGGCGGCGATGGTTTCGAGATCGATGCCGCCCGAGTTATCCGCGCCGTCGCTCAACAGAACCACCGCTCCGAGCGGCAGCGTGGAAGCTTCCGCCATGGCCTGCTTGAGGCTATCGCCGATACGGGAAGCGCCGCCCGCGCCGGCCAGTTGATCGGGCTTGCCGATGCGCTCGATGGTCTTCCCGAAGCGGTAGAGCCGGACTTGGAAGCGCTCGCCCACGCGGTCGATCACACCGTGGTTGAGGACTTCGACCGCTTCCTGAAGACGGGTTTTCGATCCGTTCGCGCCGTCATTGGTAGCCATGCTGCGCGAATCGTCCACCAGCACGGCAATGATGTTCTGTTGCGGGCGCAGCGTTGCGATGCTGATCGCCGGATGCCAGAGAAGGAACAGCACAAGGGCGACAAGCGCCGTTTGCAGCATCCAGATGGCGGCCGGACGCGCGCCGCTGAGCCGTCCGCGATTGCGGCTGATATGCCACGCAAGAAACGCGGCGGCGGCGATGATGACGCCCGCGAGCGTCCACGCGGGCAAAGGGGCGAGCATGACGAAATCGCCTTTTGAAAACACCGAGCTCGGATATTTGAAGAGGAATTCGAACATTGCTGCGCGCTCTGGGCGGTTCCGATTCTAATGCGTCATGGAATAGATAATGTAGTTGATTCCGACCCGGTATGCCTGTGAAGCCATGTTCTCCGGATAGCGCGGATGGTCGGCCCACTCCCACGCGTCGCCGTTATCCTGATTGAAGCAAATGGCGACCATGACGCGGCCCTTGTCGTCGTAGATTCCCCGCCAGTGCGGAACGATTCCATCTCTTTCATACGTGACGCCGCTGCCGAAGGTTACAATGCCGGGAACCTGAACGCGGTCGTCGAGGTCGTAAAGCACGTGAAAAATGGGGTCTTTGCTGTCGATCTCGACCACTTGCCGGTCCGGAAAGACTCTCGACATGCTGGCCATGAAGGAGTCCCATTCGTAGGTGCCGTGAAAGTCGTCGGTCATCATGAACCCGCCTCGCAGGAAATAGTCGCGAAGCTTCTTCGCCTGTGCGTCGTTCAAACTCCAGTTGCCTACTTCGACGGCGTAGAGCCAGGGCCAGTTGTAGATTTCGTCGCCGTCGATATCGACCACCTGCTCGACGGACCGCGTATGGAGCCGGGTGAGGCGGCGAACGCCCTGCACGAACTGGCGGTCGGCCTTCGGATAATCGATCGCCCAACTGCCGCCGCCCCAATAGCTTCTGCGGCCGCCCGAGGGATAGCGCAGTCTGGCAAACGCGTATTCGGTCTTCTCGTTCGCGTCGGCGGGCATTACCGTGGGGTTATCTTCTTCGTCGACATAGGAACGCCGGCCGCGCTGAGCGAACGAGGCCGTAATCACGAATAGTGCTAATCCCGCCGCGATGAATGTCCTGTGGCGCATGCCGAAGCCCTCGCTGAAAACAAGAATATCACGGGCGCGCGCCGTGGTTCCTTCCGCCAGGCCGTACACTATTGGAATGACCTGCTGTGACGATCTCGAAAAGCTGATCGATCTCGATCTGGTGCGCGTGGGGCCGGTTCACAAGCTTCCGAATGGGAGGATTATGACGGAGATCGACACGGAATATTTTCTGACGTTCGGAGACGAGCGTCCGCAATACGCGGGGATTAACTATTGCCCGTTCTGCGGCCGGGTGGTGTCGCGAGGCTTGTGGAATCTGGAGAAGAAGAAGTAGAGCGGGAGTGCGCGGCCCGAGTCCGAGCCGGACGGGAGGACCGCGGCCCTGCCTCTATTGCAGCACCCGTTTCTTCTTTACCCACTCGATGAGCGCGTCGCGTACAAGGCCTCCGTCTTTTTGCGGAAAAATCCGTCCGGTGGCGCCGAGATGCGCTTCCTGATGCTCCGCGACGAAGTCGGGCATGGCGATCGTGTAGTCTCGCGCCGGGTCGATCTCGCGGCCGGCTTTCGCGAGCTGCCCGAGTTCCGCGCCCTTGAAGCGGACCAGCACGATACGGTTTTCGAAGGGCATGACGTTCCAAAGATCGCGGATAAGGATACGGCCCTTCGCCAGCCGGTCCCGCACACCGCCCGCGTTCATGAAGCCGATGTCCGCCGCGGAGCTTTCGGCCATGGCGCTTTCAAGCACCGTGCGAAGTTCGCCCCGCGCGAACTCACGCTTGGCCTCGCCCACCGGAAGATCGACCATGACGGCAAACTTCTTCTCCCACGCGTCGACTTGCGCGGCCACATCCGGTGCGGGCGCGACGAAATGCCCGTCGATTGGAATCCTGTTCCAGGTCCAGGATTTCAGCTTCCTGGCGGAGACATCCACCTTCATGGCAAGACGGCCGATTTCCAGGCCGTAGGCCTTCACCCGGACGTCGATGCGCCCCTTGTAAGCGTTTGGTACCGGAAGCCCGGCATGATTGTGGCCCGTCACCAGGACATTGACTTCGGGCACGCCGCGAAGGATCGCGAACTGGTCGGCGGCGTCGAGGTGGCCCAGGACTACGATGAAGTCGGATTTATCCCGAACCTCTTTCGCGTACTTTCGTACGGTCCCGGCAACGGGCAGCACCTGGTACGGCCCGATGAGCGTTTTTATGGAATTATCGAGCAGGCGCGTGAGCATGGCTCCGATGATGGCGACGCGGATTCCATTCACCGTCTTGATGACATAGGGTTCAGGCGTCAGCAGTTTGCCGGCGGCATCGGCCAGATTGGCGGTCACGATTGGATAGTTGGCGGACTTGATGAAGTCTCGCGTTCGCTCAAAACCGTAGTCCAGATCGTGATTGCCGAGCGTGGCGGCGTCAAAACGGAGCATGTTCGCCAAGTCGAAAATCAGTTGGCCTTGAGTGAGGGACGATGCCGGCGTCCCCTGTACCAGATCCCCGGCATTCAAGACCAGGCAGGAATTGCAGCCGTCCGTTTCTCTCCGAAGAACGGCGGCGAGGAGAGCGAAGCCGCCTTGACGATTGATATCGGGAGAGATGCGCGCGTGCAGATCGTTGGTGTGAAGGATGGTAAGCGCGCGAGTGTCCGCGGCCCACGCGGCGGCAAGGAGGAGGAGCGAGACTGCGGCGCGGCGGAGCGCACGTGCCATGCTTCGATTCTAACGTGGTGGGTACGGGCGTAAGGCTTGACGGAGGTCTTGCGGTACCCTCAAAACCGCCGGTAAGCGTTGGAACCGCAGGCCGGCTCGGATGGGACGGGGACTTCGCCATGGGCAAGCACAGTGGGAAGGCGAATATTCCGGGAGTCGGGATGACAGGAACGGAAAAGCGAGCGAAGGACGGCTTGACTCGAGTTTCAGCGAGTGATAGCTTTCTGTGAACACTTGGAGACTTCCAGAATGAAGCGTTTGCGCTCGCTGTTCATGCTATCGGTTCTTACGCTCCCTCTCAACGCTGGAGTTCTTTACACCAGCTTCGGGCCGGGCGACAGCTTCAATTGCTGTTCCGGACTTGGCACAGGCCATGGGGCGGAATTGAGCAACGGCGGCATCATTTTGGCGGCGCCGTTTATTCCTATAGTGACGGCGGCGCTCGATGCTATTGAAATCGGAGCCCTCCTCATTGTGACGGGAGATCTTGTTCCGGATGCATCCATATGGCTTCTCGCCGATGATAGCGGGCTCCCTGGCAGCGCCCTTGAAAGCTATACGTTGACCGGAGTGATGACTGTCCCTCCGCTGATCATAACAGCCACGTCGGCGTCACATCCCTCACTCTCAGCTGGAACTCAATATTGGGTCGCATTCGCTCCCCCCGATCTGATAAACGGGAAGCTTGCCTGGCTATTCAACGACCAAGGAAGGACCAATATGTTTGCCGGGCGCATCGGAGCGCTCGATAGTGGCGGATGGGCAGGCGTTACATGGCCACCACTGCCTACTGAACTTGCGTTTCGAATTTCAGGAACGGAAATACCCGAACCGGCTACGATCGTCACGCTTAGCGTTGGGCTTTTCCTCGCGTTAACAATCCGCCTTTACAAACAATAGCAGGACGGCGCTCGACCGCCAAGGCCAGCGGATTCCGCGGCTTGGTGAGTTATCCCCGCGCTTCATCGCTTCGCAAAAATGGCCCCGACGAGGGCGAAACACAGTCCTAACAGCCACACCGGCGCCGTCGCCAGGAACGCCTTACGTTTTTCGGTTTGCGCGAGAGCGGCGAACCCGACGCCAAGCACGATGATGTACCAAATCGTGTAGAAAGAGAAGTAGTTCAGAAACGCGTCGAGGTACTTGTTCGCATCCTCCGCAAGCAGAAGGTCCAGTCCGAAGGAAGGCTTGAGCTCATGCATACTCGAGACGCTGCCTTTCAGCTTTAGTACGACGATATGGGTAACGGATGCCAGTATGCTCACAAGGCCGGCGTGCGCGATGAGAGAGAACACCGAGGCAAAATCGACGCGGAGATCGAAGATTTTCGCGCAGCCAAGCACAATGCCGGAGCTGATCAGCATCAGGATCGCCACCACAATCGGCGCCGCAACTATTCCGACGCCCGCGAACTTCTCCACCATTTCCGCTGCCTTTTCGGCGTCTTGGGGCGACATATTGCCCGAAGGATTGCTGCGAATCGCCTCAACCGTGAAGGGCGTCTGGAGGTAGCCGACTATTCCTATGGCGACCGTGGCGATCACAAAGGGAAGGACCCATGCCCATTTCCCGATTGCCTTCTGATAGCCTACCGATGCCGCCGGGTCGATGAAGATATTGAATATGGCGAGGAGAGCGTTCATGATTGCGAGCCTCCCGGCTCGATTGTCAGGTTAGCATTGTAGCCGAACAATGAAGTGGATGCTACTCGCTCGAAAGCTTCGATTGCTGTACCGAAAACCACCTTGCGATTCCCGTCTACTCTCGCGGCGGCCAAGCGGAGATGAACCTCTCGTGGTCCAGTTGGATCGCGGGTATTTATTCCGTGGGCGTTCCCCTGTTCAACAGCGCCGTCCGGCTCCCGGTCGCCTCGAATCGCCGCAACCCCGCGTGAGACGCCATCCGTCCGTGGGCTCGCGTATCCTGAAAAGTTGTACCGTTAAAGAGTAGAAGGTCCTCTCCATGAACCTCCGTCTCCCGATTACGGCTGTGGCGCTCTTGTCGCTCGCCTGCTCGCCCGCCCCGAAAGGCGCCTTCGACCCGTGGCCCAAGACCGGTGCATCGCTCCCGCCTTCGAACCTCTTCGGCGACGGCTTCTGGAAACACTGGGGCGACGGCGACGCCGAGCTGGCGGGCTATGATTTTTCGATTTCCCGCTACCGCGAGCAGCGCCGCGGCGTCGCCGTCGCGATCTTCGTCACCGAAACGTTCTCGGCGGCGAAAAAGGTCAAAGTGGATAACGCCGATCCGTCGAATCCGGACCAGTTTCCCGTGCTTAAGCTGAACCTCGTGGAAGATTTTCAGACGGGCGTCTACGACTACAACACCATGACCAGCGTCTTCGTCGCGCTGAAGCCAGTGGACGGAATCGCCGACGGCACGCCCTCGAAGGCGGTCTATTCGAGCCAGGAGTGGTGCGGTCAGGTCTTCCATCAACTCGCCTTTGGACCGGCCGTCATCCGGGAAACCTTTCATAGCTACTTTGAGCGCGAAGGCGACCACGACGGAACTTTGCCCGCCCGCGCCGAGGGCGTGATCGAGGATTCCCTGCCATTCTGGGCGCGCCGGCTCGCGCGGCCCGCGCTCAACCCGGGCGAGAGCCGCACCGTCCCCTTGCTGCGTTCGCTGCAGCATGCGCGCCTCGGCCACAAGCGGCTTGCGTGGACGGAAGCCACGCTACGGCGCGAGACCGCCTCGCGCGAAACCGCCGTTCCCGCCGGACGCTTCGAAACCGAAGTCTGGACCGCCGCCATCAAGGACGGACCCACACGCACGTTCTTCGTCGAGAAGGCAAGTCCTCACCGCATTGTGAAATGGGAGTCGAGCGACGGCGAAAAAGCGGAGCTTACCGGCGTAAAGCGGCTAAAGTATTGGGAATTGAATTCGGAAAAAGGCGAGGCTGCGCTCAAGAACCTGGGTTTGTCGGGACGGCCCAGGCGGACAACCTGAAGCCGGCAACCGATCGCGGCCCGGACCCGGCGCGTGCCGGCGGCCTCCGCGAAGCGGCTGGCGCGCGACAAGGCCAAAAGCGCGAAGTAGCGTTCCCGATCCACCAGTGGCGCGTCGAAATCCGGGAATTGGACGACAAGACCAACCGGTCCGCGGTTGCTTTTCCGGATCTCCCGCCGCTACGCTGAGAGTTCGGTCTTCCCGTACCCAATGAAATGCTAAGTGAAATCCTCAAGGAGATGGGTGTGGTCGGCGCCGGGGGCGCGGGCTTCCCCACCTATGTGAAAGCCTCGGCGCAGGCGGAGTACGTCCTGGCGAACGGCGCCGAATGCGAGCCGCTCGTCCATAAGGATTTTGAGATCATGTGCCGCTACCCGCGCGAAATCATTGCCGGCATGGCCCTCATGATGGCGTCGACAGGCGCGAAACGCGGTAAGTTCGGCATCAAGGAAAAGAACCGGGAAGCGATCGACGCCATCGAGCCCGAAGCTCGAGCGCACGGCATCGAGCTGCTTTTGCTGGGCGATTTCTATCCGTCCGGCGATGAGTACGAGCTTGTCTACTCCGCGACCGGGCGCCTCATCCCGCCCGCCGGGCTGCCGCTCGCGGTGGGCTGCGTCGTCAACAACGTGGAGACGTACTTCAATGTGCACGAAGCGAACGAGGGACGCCCCGTCACCCGCAAGTTCCTCTCCGTGACCGGCGCCGTACGCAAGCCGCAGTCGTTCTGGGCTCCTCTCGGCACGCCGTTTCGCGACCTCATCGCGCACGCCGGCGGATCCACCACTCCCGAATTCGGCATGTTCGTCGGCGGCATCATGATGGGAAAGCTGTCCTTCGACGTGGACGATGTCGTCACCAAGACGACTACGGGCCTCATCCTTCTTCCGAGTGGACACTACCTGGTAACACGAAAGAGCCGCCCGGCCGCGGCGATGGCTCGCATCGGCAAATCCGCCTGCGATCAATGCAGCTACTGTACCGAATTCTGCCCGCGCTTCCTGCTCGGCTACGACGTCCAACCGCACAAGGTGATGCGCAGTCTGGGTTTTACCCTTACGGGGGCGGACAACTGGAATCGGTCGGCGGAGCTTTGTTGCGCCTGCGGACTCTGCACGCTCTACGCCTGCCCGGAAGACCTTTTCCCGAAAGAGGCTTGCGACTCGGCCAAGACCAGCCTCCGCGCCGCTGGAATCAAGTTCATCCAGGAGAAACCCGTCCGCGTGCATCCCATGAAGGAGTACCGGCGCGTTCCTCTTTCGATGCTGCGCAAGCGGCTGAAGGTGGAAGAGTACGAGACCGAAGCTCCGTTCAACTCGAACGACGCCGCCCCGAAGCGGGTCTGGCTGCGTCTGAAACAGCACGCGGGCGCGCCGGCTACGCCCGTAGTGGAGGCAGGCGCGCGCGTCGAGAGGGGCGACGCCGTCGCGCGCGTGGGCGCTCACGATCTGGGCGCTACCATCCACGCGAGCGTCACGGGCGTGGTCCGCGCGATTTCAGAGGACAGCATCGAGATCGGCGCGGAATAGACCTTAGCGGATCGGTAAGAGCATCGCAGTCTCCCCACGGCGGTTTCCGGCACCGTTGATTTCTCTTCCCTTGGCCCAAGAGCGTCGACGCGCAGCGCCGTCCCACATGCGGCGTTTCCGATATCATGGGACTTCGTGCCGGGCGTCTATATTTCGTTTCCGTTCTGTTCGCAAAAATGCACCTACTGCAACTTCGCGTCCGGGGTATTTCCGGCGGAGCTTGAAGCACGCTATCTCCGCGCGCTGAGAGCGGAGATAGCGGACCACGCTTGGCAGTGGGCGCCGGAGACCTTGTACATCGGCGGAGGCACTCCCAGTAACCTCGACCCTTCCGTGCTCGCTTCTCTTCCGGCGCTCATCCCCAACGGGCCTTGGGCCGAAGCGACCCTCGAAGCCGCGCCGGGCTCGATCGCCTTGGAGAAAGCGAACGCGTGGCGCGAAAGTGGAATCAACCGGGTGAGCCTCGGCGTACAGTCCTTCATCGAACGGGAGATTCGCGGTACCGGCCGCAAGCACACCGCGCAAACCGTCGCCGAAGACGTCGCTACGCTGCGCGGCGCGGGTATCGGCTCCATCAACATCGATCTGATCGCCGGCCTCGCCGGCCAGACGGAAGCAAGCTGGCGCGAATCGCTTGATTGGATTGAACGCCTCGCCCCCGAGCACGTCTCCGTCTACATTCTCGAAGTCGACGAGAACAGCCGCCTCGGAAACGAAATTCTATTAGGGGGTAAGCGCTATGGCGCTTCGTCCGCTCCCTCCGGCGACATGACCGCCGATCTCTACGAGTTTGCCGTCGAGCGTCTGGCGGGCCTCGGCGTCGAGCGCTATGAAATATCCAATTTTGCGCGCCCCGGTTTCGAATCCAGCCACAATCTGAAGTATTGGCGCTTCGCATCCTACGTGGGCTTCGGCGCGGACGCACACTCCTTCGACGGCGTCATGCGCTGGCAGAATCCCGAGTCCGTGGAGCAGTACTTGCGCTCTCCGCGCGAGAGCGGCACGCCCGTAAACGCCGCGGAAGAGAAGTTCTACGTCGGCCTCAGGCTTAGCGAAGGCGTCGATCTTCGCGATGGCGACTGGGCAAAATTCGAAGCCCCTATCCGCCGCTTCACCGAAGAGGGATTACTTGAGCTCGACGGCGCAAAGCTGCGGCTCACCGCGCGCGGCGTCTTATTATCCAACGAAGTATTTCAGGAGTTCCTGCTTTGATCGATTTACGCAGCGACACCGTTACCAAGCCCACACCGGCCATGAGGCGCGCGATGGCCGAAGCGGAGGTCGGCGACGATGTTTACCGTGAAGACCCCACCGTCAACCGCCTGGAGGATCGCGCCGCCGCGATTCTTGGCAAAGAGGCCGCTCTTTTCCTGCCCACGGGAACCATGGGCAACACCATCGGCGTTAAGCTCCACACCGAACACGGGCAGGAGGTGATCTGCGAATCGCGCGGCCACCTGCTCAACTACGAACTTTCCATGGTCGCCTGGTTTTCGGGCTGCGTCCTCAGGACCATTTACGCCGAAGACGGAATCCTCCGGTGGGACCGGATTCGCCGCGAGTACCGGGCTCTGGGACCGCATTGGGCACCCACCGGGCTCATCGAGATCGAGAATACGCACAACATGGCGGGCGGAACGGTGTACCCGCTCGACGTCATTTCCGAGGTCTGCGACGGCGCTCATTCGCTCGGACTCGCGGTTCACATGGATGGAGCGCGCCTCTTCAATGCCGCCGCGTATTTGGGCGTTCCCGTGAGCGATGTGGTGGCGAAAGCCGACACCGTGACTTTCTGCCTGTCGAAAGCGCTCGGCGCACCGGCCGGTTCCCTCATCGCGGGTTCCGCGCGGCATATGGACCGCGCGCGTCTCTACCGCAAGCGCCTGGGAGGAGGGATGCGGCAGGCGGGCGTGCTTGCCGCCGCCGGCCTGATTGCGCTTGAGCGGCATCCGCCGCTCCTCGCCGCCGATCATGAAAACGCACGATTCCTCGCCTCGGGCCTGGCGAAGATTCACGGGATTTCAATCGACGCGTCTAAAGTTCAGACGAACATCGTGATCTTCAGCGTGGAGGGGACGGGCTTTACGGCGCCCGATTTCAGCGCGCGTCTTAAGGAGCGCGGCGTGCTCATGAACAGCATCGACGACCGCCGGTTACGCCTCGTGACGCATTACGATGTCAATCGCGAAAGCTGTGAACGCGCGCTTGAAATGGTCCGCGAAACGGCGCATCGGGCCGCCACCCGCGGCGACTGCGGCTGAAAGGTCGATCTTCCGTCGGCCGGCTGGAAGATCGCGCGCCTGTTCTCTCGGCTGGAAGCGCGGGTGTTTCGTCCCGCTGTTGCCAGCGGAGCGGCGCACTTACCTCGAAGAATCGCGACCACGCGTCTTCGCGACGCCGGAAAGAATCCCGAGCCCTGCCAACACCAATATCCCTACACCGATCCACCGAGGCGGAACGTTCATCATATTGGCGCCAATGGCTAGGCCGACGATCAGCACCACGAACCCAACTAAATACAGTCCGAACGACATTTCACCCCCCCTTCATACCTAGCAATCGGGTGGCCAAATTCAAAACGGGCAGGACGCCGGCGTGGGCGCCACGCACGGTCCATAGCTGGGAGCAGTTGATAAGATGTTGGAGGATGAGAGTGTTCCTTCTGCTCGCGGCGCCTTCCCTGTTTGCCGGTCTCGAGGACTGGCCTCAATTCCGCGGACCTGGCGGCCAGGGCCACTCCAGGGAGACTGGACTTCCGGTCGAGTGGAGCGAAACCGGCAATGTCCGATGGAAGGTCGCTCTCCCCGGTCTTGGCTGGTCGTCGCCATCGATCCGGGGCGGAACCATCTGGCTCACAACGGCAACTGAAGAGGGCCGTTCGCTCCGATTACTTGGCGTCGATCGGACGTCCGGCGTCATCCGGACGAACGTCGAGGTGTTCCGCCTGGAGGGTCCGATTCCGGTCCAGGAAAAAAATAGCCGCGCATCGCCGACGCCCGTGGTTGAAGGCGACCGCGTCTACGTCCACTTCGGCTCCTACGGGACCGCATGCGTCCGCGCCAGTGGGGAGATCCTCTGGCGCACGCGGCTTGAATACTATCATCGCCACGGCCCCGGTGGCTCGCCGGCCCTCTACAAAGACCTCCTCATCGTCAGCTGCGACGGCTATGACATTCAATACGTCGTCGCGCTGGATAAACGGACAGGCGGAGTCCGCTGGAAGAAGGCGCGCGCCGGCTACCAGGCGTACACGACGCCCCTGCTGATAACCGTGAACGGCCAGGATCAGATGATCAGCCCGGGAGCGTGGCGCGCGGTTGCCTACGATCCCTCCACGGGTGCGGAGATTTGGAGCGTTCGCTACGGAAAAGGCTATTCCAACGTCCCGCGCGCGGTTTTCGGCCAAGGCCTGGTCTATATTTGTACCGGATTCGATCAGGCCGATCTCATCGCGGTCCGTCCGTCGGGGAGCGGCGACGTGACCGATACGCATATCGTGTGGCGCGCTAAGCGCGGAATTCCCCTGACCCCTTCTCCGATTCTTGTGGGCGACGGCGTTTACATGGTGAGCGACAACGGGGTGGCTAGCAGCCTCGACGCGAAGACCGGCCAAGAGCTCTGGCGCCGGCGATTGGGCGGAAACTACTCGGCTTCACCGATCTACGGCGATGGCCGAATCTACTTCCTTAGCGAAGAATGCGAAACCACCATCGTCGCGCCTGGAAAGGAGTACAAACCCCTCTCCGTTAGTCGACTCGACGGCCGCTGTCTTGCCTCGCCCGCCGCTTCGGTGGGAGCGATCTTCCTCCGTTCAGACACACATCTCTACCGGCTGGAGAACCGCTGATCCCGGCCGCTAAGGGCTCGCCACGAAATAACTGTTCCAAATTTTCCGATGGACCTGTTGTAGCGGTGGGGCAGGCCATCGTCGTTTGTGGCCTGCCATTTTCGCTGTAGAAGGCAGGCGGTAAAAGACGATCACCCGCCCCACTGACGGCCAATTGCAAACGTTATTTCATTCCAAGCCCTAAGTTCGGCGCGATAGCCCAACCTATGACCGCGAAAAGCCGCAGCTGGTTTCAAACCGCGGTTCGAGCGGCAGCTAAAAACCCGGTTGCAATCGTCAGAACTCCAGCTTGAGGCCCAGTTGGAGATTGCGTCCGTCGACCGCGGATGTGACCGTGCCGAAGTTGCGGTCCGACGCTGTCATATTCGGATTATTGAATTGTGCGTGATTCCAAATATTGAACGCCTCGGCCCGGAAGTTGATTTTAACGCGCTCGCCCGATATGGGGAAGGTCTTCATGACGGCTACGTTCCAGTTGTTGCGGCCTGGCCCCTTTACAATGCGGGGCGCGCTGTTTCCGAAGCGGTTCGAAGGAGGCGCGACAAAGGCCCCGCCGGGACCGGGATCGAACCAGAAGTTCCCGGTGCTTGGAAGGCCATTTCCCCCGGTAAGAGTGCGCACTTCCCGCAACTCCAGATACTTGAGGTCGGCGATCCGGTCCGGGCGGCGGACGCCGGTGGGCGTCTGGATTAAGGGCGTCAGATATTGACCCGTCTGGAATTGATTGATCCCCGACAGTGTCCAGCCTCCCAGCAGCTTCTTGTACAGGGGTCCGGTTCCAGCGCGCCAGAGCGGCAGATCCCAGATGTAGCTGATGGCGGCAATCTGGCGGCGATCGAAGAGCGAATGAGAACGTTCGTTTCGATAGTTGGTTGGATCCTCCACGCCCTCGGCGAGTTGCGAAGCATCGTCGAGCGCCTTGGAATAGGTGTAGGCGGCGCTGAAACTGAGGCCGCCCGAAAAACGCCGGGACCATCCCGCCTGGAGTCCGTGATAGTTGGATGAGGCCGAGCTTTCGTACATCAGAATGGAGGCATAGCCCGGATAGGGCCGAAGGGCATTGAGACTTACTCCAGTGTTAGCAATCTGGATGGCTGGATGGACGGTATTGACGTCGACGCGGCGGAGCAGGTGTCTGCCCTGCGAGGTAACGTAATTGACGTCCAGGATCGCCGACAATGGCGTCCGGATCTGCACCCCGAGATTGCCTTTGTAAGTAATGGGCGCCTGAAGGTTCCGGCGGGTGCCGAGAACCGTGACCGGGAACCGCGCGCCTGCGCTTCCACGCGCGGGGTCGTCGAAAGGTCCGTCGATCACTTCAACCACGTTTCCGAAGGGCGGGTTAGAGCCGTGTTCCCGGAAGAATCCGGTAGGCTGCATGTCGGTAAACACGCCCGCGCCGCCGCGCACCGCGATACGGCCGTCGCGGAAAGGATCCCAGGCGAAGCCGAGCCGGGGAACCAGGACCGTATAGTTTCCATATATGGTTCGCGGTACGCCTCGAAACAACGCCTGCACTTCCGGCGTGTTCGCGGCGGGGAGGCGGCGTTCGAAGCCCTGCAGAAAGCCGTCGCCCGGGATCACAATGCCGTTGTAGCGGGTACCTACGCCGGCGCGGAGGCTGCCCGCCCCCGTTCCGGAAGGAATCACCTGCTCGGATTGGTCGAACCGGAAGAACCCGGGATCGAACGTGGAGATGTTGTTGGCCGCGGCGTGGTTGGGAATGGCGTGCGTGGCCCGCAAGCCGAGATCGAGGCTGAGATTCGGCCGTAGCTTCCAATTATCCGTGACGTACCACTCATATTGACTCACCCGCACGCCGGCGATCGACGTCGCCTCCGCCTCTCGCCAGGAGCGGAAGTTACCGAGCAGCAGATCTCCGAGCGCGTTGCCGGTCGTATTTATGTTGCCCTGCGGAGAGAAGTCCACTTGCGCCATCAGGAAACGGGACGTTTCAAGAACGGCTTCATTCTTGCGGTTGCGAAAGAACAGGAGCCCGGCTTTGAAGTTGTGCCGCCCGCGGCTGTAACTGAAGTCGTCCATTACGCTAAAGTCGGCCGTGGGAGCCTGCCACGCACCGGCCGCGCCGGAGATAGTGGAGAAGCCTTGAAGGGTGATGGTTGGAATTCCCAGTTCCTGGATATCGTTGCCGAACAGCTCCTTCGGCGCGAGACCGTACTTTTGCGCCCTGTCGAAGTCTCCGAGCGGCGGCCAACGGAGGTCCGTGTGGTTTACCTGGCCCATGACCTTGTTCACCATGGTCGGGCTGATGATGCTGGTATGGGAAATCCGATGCGACGTGTTCAGATTGCGGCGGACGAATCCTTTGGTGGGGTATGGCCCGAACACGAATGGATTCGGACCGTAGCCGGGGCCGTACATCCAGGTGTACGTGAGCCGATGGCGTTCGTTGATTTCATAGTCGACCTTGACGAAATCCTCGCGCCGGTTATCCGGAACCGGCAATTGGAAAATAGTGTTGTTGGCGTTTGGCTGATCGACGTAGGAGACCGCCTGTCCGATCATGGTCTCCCAGATCCGGCCGATGGCGCGGGCGTTCTGGGTGATGTACTGTTGGGGGATGATGTTTAGCCCCTGCGGATTGGAGGGCGTTGCACGGGAAGGATCGCTGATCGGCTGCCCGCGAAGAGCGGCGACGGGGAAGTTGGCAGGGTAAGAGAGTTGGGTGGCGCTGTTGAGGATTCCGGACCGCTCCGCCGTAGTGGGAGTGGTGGCAAACGTAATCGTGTCGCGTACCCTTCGCCGGTACTCCTGGCCGACAAAGAAGAAGAGCCGGTTGCGGTCGCGATTGAAGAGCCTCGGTATGTAGACCGGTCCGCCCACGGTCCAGCCGAAATTGTTGAAGCGAAGCTTCTGCACGCCCGGCACGAAGAAGCTACGGGCGTCCAGGACGTTGTTCCGGAAGAACTCGTAGGCGGTTCCATGAAAATCCCTGGTGCCGCTGCGAGTGGCGAAATTGATGTTGACGCCCGAATGCCGCCCATACTCGGCGGAATACCCTGAGGTCACAATGGACACTTCCTGGACAAAGTCCGGACTGACGAGATTACTCTGGCCGACCACCGCGCCGCTGTCCTGGTTATAGCCGCCATCGATCGAAGCCGTATTAAAGACCGTTCTCGAACCGTTAACCGAAAAGTTGCCCAAACTGCCCGTAATGTCGAAAGCATTCAAATCGCCGGTCACCGCCACGCCGGGAACGAGCGCCAGCATGTGGGTGAGCACGCGGCCGTTCAAAGCCAAATTTTGCGCCTGCTTCTGCTCAATGACGTGACGGATTTTTCCGTCTTCGGTATTCAGCGACTGGACGGCTGCCGATACGGTAACGCTCTCGGTCACGACGCCCACTTCCATATTGAGAGTCACGTTCACGCGTTGACCGGCGCCGACGGCAAACGGCTTGCTGCGGGAGGATTTGAACCCGTTCGCGGTGGCGTTGACCTCATAAGTGCCGGGCGGCAGGAGGGTGACGTTGAACGCGCCGGATTCGGACGTCGCGGCGCGCCGCTCGGTTCCCGTCTCGATATTCGTGACGACGACGCTTACGTGCGGGATCACGGAATCCGAGGAATCGAGAATGCGGCCTGTAACTTCGCCGGTTGTGGTTTGCGCGGTGAGTTGCATCGTCGCGCAGAATAAAACGAGGAGAGGCAAGGAAGTCCGAGAAGTGTTCATAGTTTCTCCTTTCTGTCGTCGCATCAAGTGTAGATAAGCTTGTTGACGCCATGATGAAAGGTGCGTAACAGTTTAAGCACCCCGAATCGATTTTTCCCAGACGAATCATATCATGGGGGATCGGCCGCTGAAAGGTGGATGGGTGCGCTCTGTCGAGCACACTCTCGCCCGGTATATGGAGAGCCGCCACGACGGTTATCATAGTGCCCAGTGCCTTCGAAACTGGAAATCGAAATCAAGCTTCCGCTGCCTGGCGCCGCGCACGGACGCGCTCTTCTTCGCAAAGCCGGGTTCTCCCTCACACACAAACGCGAGTTCGAATCGAACGTCGTCCTCGATACCCCGGATCGGAGCCTCCGCAACGGCGGTTGCCTGCTGCGCGTGCGCGAGCACGGAGCGCGGCGCATCGTCACCTTCAAACAGCCTTCCATTCCCGGGAAACATCGCTCGCGGCCGGAAACGGAGTTCGAGGTCTCGGACATCGACGCCGCGGCCGCTGTCTTCGAGAGTCTCGGGTTCACGCCCGCCTTCCGTTACGAGAAGTTCCGCTCTGAATATCAAAGACTCGGCGAGCGGGGCGTCGCCATGCTCGACCACACGCCCATCGGCGATTTCCTTGAACTTGAGGGTAGCCCGCGCTGGATCGACCGCATCGCCAAAGCAATCGGCTTCCGCGAATGCGATTACATCACGGTCAGTTATGGCCAGCTCTACTTCGCGCATTGTCTCGAGCGCGGCGTCGAACCGGGCCACATGGTTTTCGAACGGCATAGTGTTCGAGCCGCCGCTCCGCGATCGCGGCGCGGACTGAGATAGACTCTTCAAACGGAGCGCACGCAATGCCCCCACGTTCCATTCTCGAAAGCGTTCGCCGCCGCGGCCCGGATTCAGGCGGCGTGCAATGGCGGAGCGCCAGGGAATCGATAACGGCAATGCCCATGCTCTCCATACGCGTCATCTCGGATGTCATCTGCCCCTGGTGCTTCATTGGAAAGCGGCGTCTCGAACGAGCGCTCGGGATGCTGCCCGACGGGATCGAGACCGAAATTTGCTGGACGCCGTTCCAACTCAATCCCGGCATGCCGCCGGAGGGCATCGCCCGCAAGCAATACCGCACGGCGAAATTCGGAAGTTGGGAGCGGTCGCGGCAACTCGACCTGCAAGTGGCGCTCGCGGGTTCGGGGGAGGGGATCGAGTTCGCTTTCGCTCGCATGGAGCGCACCCCGAATACGTTTCAAGCTCACCGGCTGATCCGGCTCGCAAGGCTCGAAGGCGTCGAGCACGCCGTGGTGGAGGGCCTGTTTCAACGTTATTTTATCGAGGCGGAGAACGTGGGCGATCCGGAGGTTCTTACCTCTGTCGCGAACGCCGCCGGGATCGAAGCCGCGCGCGCCCGGCGCTTCCTTGACAGCGAAGACGGGGCAGCGGAGGTACGAGCGGAAGAGGAGGAAGCCCGCCGTCTGGGTGTGAGCGGCGTTCCGTTTTTCGTCGTCGGGGATCGTTACCGGATCGAGGGAGCGCAACCCGCCGAAGTCCTCGTCGAGACGCTACTTCGCGCCAGCCAGAATTTTCCGTAGCGTTCCACCGAAGATGTTGGCCTGCGCGGCGGGCGATACGCCGCACACGTCGAGCATTTTGCCATAGCGCTCAAGCTCGCGGTCGAATTCCTCGAGTTCGCCGCCGAAAACGTCCGATCCGAAGATCAGCTTCTCAAACGCGCTGGGGCCGCCCTTCGGCGTGTGTGGGCTCGCAATGCCGGACCACCAGAAGACGGACTTGAAGAAAGCGTAGTCCTCCTGCTTCTTGATGAGCGTGGAGCCCGAGACGTCGAAGTAGAGGTTGGGATTCCAGCGGGCAACCTCGGCCGCCCAGGCATAATCGGGATTGCCGAGATGCGCGCCGATGAGCGTGAGCTTCGGGTAGCGCCGCGCGATGTTGTCGAGCGTTGTGGGACGCATGCGGTCCACGCTGATATCGGCGGGGACGTCCGGGTTCGTGCGGTTCACAATGCCCGTGTGAAACAGAACGATCATTCGGTGCTTTTCGGCGGCGGCGAAAAGCGGCGCGTAGGTCTTATCGTCGAAGCTCTTGAGCGGCCCCGAGAGTTCGCCGAGACCGCGAAAACCGGCGGCGTGGAACCGCTCCACCTGCGCGAGCGCGTTCGGGTCGTCGAGTTTGATGCTTCCAAACCCGATGAGCCGGTTCGGATGCTTCCCGATCGCGGCCTGAACCGATTCCAGATCTTTCGGAAGCGTAAGCAGGAATGCCGTGCCGTCGACGGCGTCAAGCCGGGCGATCATCTTATCGAGGAAAGCCGCGTCGCCGTTATGGTGAACGTGCGCGTCCACTAGGCCGCGCCATGCTTGAGCTGGAAGCCGTGCCTCAAACGTGGCGGAAAGAAGCAGTGTCAGAAGTACCGGACGAAAATACGCGCTCATACCTTGAAATCTTACCGGAATAGCGTGAGATCCGCGATCCTGGCCGCGATTTCCTCCGGCCGGGCGTCGGAGCGATTCGACAGGATGATCACGGAAAACCGCTCTTTCGGGAAACGATGGATCACGTTCCGGAAGCCAACCGTCGTGCCCGTGTGCCGGTACCGCAAAGCGCCTTTGTAGGTATCGATGTACCAGCCGAATCCGTAGTTCGTTTTCGTGCCGCCGTCGAGCGACGAAGGCGTGAAGACTTGCTCGTACAAATCCGGCGTCAGGAGTTTCCCGAAGGTGAGCGCCTCATCCCAGCGCACCAGATCCGTAATGGACGAATAGATCCCGCCATCCCCCAGCACGGCGCTCGTCGGGCTCTGGTCCGTTCGCTTGAAACCCGGCCCCTCGGGCGTGTAGCCATAGGCCCGGTTCGTCAATACGGAGACGCCCTCTTCAAACGCGACCGTCCCGCTCATGCGGAGAGGATCGAAAATCCGCGCTTTCAGAAACTGCGCAAAACCGCGGCCCGACACGGCCTCAATCACGAGCGCCAGAACGGCATAACCGGAATTGCTGTACTGAAATTTCGATCCGGGGTCGAACAGCATGGCGTTCGCGGTCTTGAGCAGTTTTAGAACGTCCGCGTCCTTGACCTGCTCCGTTTGCCCCTCCGGCATCAGCTTTTCGTAGTCCGGCAGGCCCGAGGTGTGATTGAGAAGGTGGCGAATCCGGACCTCCTTTGCGTAAGCCGGAAGGTCCCGCAGGACGGCGGCCGCGCGATCGTCGAGCTTCAGCCTTCCGTCCTTCACCAGTAGCATCGCCGCCATGGCCGTGAACTGTTTCGTCACCGAAGCGAGTCTGTAGTTCGTGGCGTCGCTTGCGGGAGTGTTCTCCTCAAGATTCGCTCTGCCGAAGCCGCGCCGGTAGACGATGCGGCCGCGATGCACGACGGCTACGCTCGCGCCCGGAACATTCGCCGCGTTGTATCCGGCGAATAGAGCGTCGATTGCCCTGGTATCCGGAATGTCCGCCGCGGCGAGCAAAGTAATAGCGGGCAAGGCCGCGAAAACCGCCGCGGCTTTCACGAAAACCTGTAGATCCGGTGCGCGGTGCGGCCCATGATCCACTCCTTGTCCTCCACCGTGAAAACCGGAATCCCCTCGAAATACCCTAATAGCAACAGACGGAAGTAGATTCCCGCCGAAAGCGAGGGTCGGCCGTTATTGACGGCATGGAATCCCGCGCATTCCTTCTCGACGTCTTCCTGCCGTTGGCGGTGGTGGCGGGTGCCCATCGACATACAAATAAACGCAACCCCGTTTGGCGGAGACCTCACATCGCGGCATCTGGTGCGAAAGTGCACCGATGATAGCATACGACCGGTATGAATTTCCTGCCACCTGTCATGCAAAACTTCATGGAGCGGTCGTCGAAGCCGCGCTAACGCCGCGGGAAACTGCGGGCCGCGGGAGATTTCTCTTTCGAGCCGCTCTGCCATGCGCCGCCATGTATCCGGACCACCACGGGAAAGCGCCCGTTCGAAGAGCTCTCCTGAGGGTTCACATCCGGTAAGTTGAGATCAAGTTGCGGAACCTTGCCGCCCGCCTGGGCGTAGACCAGGTCTGAACGGCGGCGCGCGGATTCTGAACGGCGAGACCGAGTGTGAGGAACCACAAGGCGCGAATCGGCATGACTCGGTTTACCAAACGCTTTACCCGAAAGACGATGGCACAACGACGTCGCGAACCTTCGTCCACTTCGCCTTTCCAGCGGGGCCTTCGACGTACAGCGTGACCACATACTCGCCGGCCGCCTCGCAAGTGTGCCAAAATCCCATCGCCACGATCGCACCTGATCCGAAGAGCGATCCTGAAAGGCGACCGGACGCCGTTCGAGATGGAGAACCTGGAAAGACCATGTCGCATCGATAGCCTTCCGCGGCGCCGCCTTAAGCGGCATGAGGCGGAAGGCGACAAGGTCGGTTGAGTTGCCGCGCATCGTCGTCTTGTGGGAGAGGTTCCAGAATCCGCGAAGTTCGGATTCTTGACATCGTCTGTAGTCCAGAACGGACCACAACGTGCCGATCACCCTGTCCTCCCAGAGCTTCGACTCGACGGCGCGGACCGCTCCCTCCCGCGGCAAACCGGTTCGTGGCCGCCTCGGAACTTTCGGGGCACACCAAGGAGGGAGGCATCGGACGGCATTTTCACCTCTCACTCTCCGGGATGACTCAACTCCTCGCTGCCGAGATCCGGAAGCGCGCCATGACGGATTGTGCAAGATCTGGACCGTCTGGCGTTCCTCGTCAACCTCGTACAGAATACGGTAGACATTGCGCATCCTGCCAAAAAGGAGGCAACGAATCTCTCGGTTGGCGAGCTCTGCCTCACGGGCTATCGGACAGCGGTAAGGTAACTGTTCGAGCGAGTAGAGGCACTTGATCGGTTCTTCGAACCACTCTCGACCGCGAACCGGGGCTTCTTCAAGCACCCAGTCGTAGATGCGGCTTGCGTCCGCCTTCGCGGCATCGGCGAGCACGACTCGGAAGGCCACGTTTTGTTCGAAATTCTTTTTCGAATTTTCTCAGGGGCGTCACGCGGCCGGCCTCAACGTCGGCGCGTCCGCGCTTTATGCCTTCAAGAGCCTCTAGCTCGTCCATTCGGTATAGCAGCCTTTGATACGAGACCGCATCCTGCACGACTATCTCGGCCTTGCCGTTAATCGTCGGCACCACGGGATGTCCGGTGCTACGCATTTGATCGAGGAACTCGCTGGTGTTCCGCTTGAAATCGCTGAGCGAGTGGATGTCTTTGGCGATGTCGAGCATACGAACCTCGTGCACTAAATCCGCACTGAATGTGATGCTACCGGAATGGGGGGCCGCGTGTCGAGGATTCGCGTTGGGATTCGCACCGTACTTTTGGCGCACACATCCGCGCCTTTCATCCTTTTGTTGATTCCAAAGCCCTTATCCGACGCAAGCGCAAGCGGCCTTTTTCATTTCAATTTTTCAAAAAGAATTTCGCGTCCGCTTTTCAATCACTTACGGCAAATTTGCGCTTGCGGCCGCACAACCGTGTTGTAGACTGCAATCAGAAGCAGTTCCACACCGGAACGGCTTGCGCGGTTTCGTGAGCCGCGTCCGTCACCGATGCATAAATCCTGGCCAGGTAAAACATCGTGTAAGGTGCTTTCCGCGTCTTCGGTTTTCCGGAGACTTACGATCATCCCGAATGTAAGTGCGAGGATATCGGATAGGAGAGGAAAACGCGTTTTCTGAAAAAGCGGAGATTGGACTTCATAGCTGGCTTTCGGACCCGTGCTCCCATTGGGAACCACTCCTCGATGTGGCTAGTCCCTTAAAGTCGTTCGATCACCCCACACCTCGTTGGGCAGCCCTCGGGTTGCCCAGCGGCGGCGGCGACTTCCGCAAATATCAATCCCGTTCGCGTGGGTGAACTGCGCCCTCAAACGCCTCGAGCTCTACAGCGATAATCCGCGCAAATATTCGCGAAACCCCGGCCCTAAATCCGCGCGCCTCAGCGCCAGTTCCACTGTCGCTTTCAAGAACCCAAGTTTGTCGCCCGCGTCGTAACGCGTACCTTCGAATTTGTACGCATAAAGAGGGGTCGTTCGCAGCAGGTGCTTGAGCCCGTCGGTCAACTGAATCTCGGACCCCGAGCCCGGTTCAACGCAGGCGAGCGATTCGAAGATTCGCGGCGTCAAAATGTAGCGTCCGATGATGGCCAGATTCGAAGGCGCTTCGCCCGCCTTCGGCTTCTCCACAAGGTCGAGGACACGGAACACACGCTCGCTCACCTGCTCCGCCGCCACCATTCCATACAAGCGCGCGTGCTCGGGCGGCACTTCCATCACCGCCACCACCGGCGCGAGAAACGTCCTGTAGATGCCGATCAGCTGTTCGAGACACGGCGTCGAAGCCACGATCACGTCGTCCGCAAGAACGACCGCGAACGCCTCCTCGCCGACCAGATCGCGCGACCGGAGCACGGCGTGCCCCAACCCGAGCGCCTGACTCTGCCGGATATAGGCCACGTTGACCTTGTCCGAAATCGCCCGCACGGCTTTGAGCAGATCCTTTTGACCGCGCGCTTCGAGCAGGTATTCGAGCTCAAAGCTCACATCGAAGTGATCTTCAATCGCCGATTTGCCGCGCCCGGTGACGATCACGATGTCGCTGATCCCGGATGCGATCGCTTCATCCACTCCGTACTGAATGATGGGCTTATCGACCAGCGGCAGCATTTCCTTTGGCAGGGCCTTGGTTGCGGGCAGGAACCGCGTGCCAAGGCCCGCCGCCGGAAACACGGCCTTCCGAACGGCGCCGGTCATCGGCTACGCCAGCGCTTTCCTGCAATACTCCAGGCACTTCTTCACTTCCACCAGCGTGTCGGCGCCCTTGTATTCATACTCGATGTTTGCCGGAATCCTGTACCTCTTCGCCTTGAGCAGCTGCAGCACTTCCTTGATCGGCGTGTCGCCTTCGCCCAATGGAACGTTCGGTCCCTGGTCCTTCTTGCGGTCCTTGATGTGCAGCGTCACGATGCGCTCGTGGTGCTTCGACAGGTAGTCCACGGCGTCGAAACCGGCGGCCGTGAAGTGTCCGATGTCGAGATTGATCGCGACGTATTCGGACATGCCCTTCATAGCGTCGGCGAAGTTCTCCGGCGTCGCGAACTCATTCGGTCTGATGTTCGAGTGGTTGTGCATGCCCACGCGGATCTTCGCCTTTTTCGCGAAAGGATCGATGCGCCTGGCGGTCGTCACGTTGGACGAAGCCGTGATCACCTTCACGCCCAAGGCCTTCGCCATTTCGAAGCCGCGCGAGATTTCTTCGTCGGTAAAGTCTTCGCGGAAGCTGTAGTTATAGGCGTAGAGATCGATGCCGGCGGTGTCGAACTTCTTGCCCACTTTCTCAAACTCGGAGAGCGCAACCGTGGTGCGCCAGTTGCGCAGCTCGTCCCGCTTCATTCCCTTCGGCTCCACGTGGCCCGAATACATCTCGCAGGAGCTGAGGCCGGCTTCGACCATCCCGGCGATGGCGGCGTCGAGATCGCGGTCGCGAAAGCTGTAGGATTGAACGCCGATCTGCACGCCGTTCACCTTGGAATTGGGCTTCGCCGCAAACAACGGCCGCGCAGCCGTCGCCGCGATCGCGATCTTCGAAAAATCTCTTCTTGAGAACATGGATCAAATCTCCTTCTGGACAATATCACACGGGCGGCCGCAACACCATCACAACACCACCACCGGATGGTACAGATTCGGTAGCACTCCCTCTCCGATCGCCACCAGTTCACCGCCGGAGACGGCCTTCACGTAGCGCGATCCCGCTTGCGCGCGGAAGGGCGATGCCGGAAAATTTCTTCCCTGGCGAACGTGCGTCGAGCCGAGTTCGTCGAGAAACACGGTGGGGATCTCGGGCAGCAAATCGGCGGCTGGGACGAGCGCGGCTTCGACGTTCGCCTCCAGTTCCGCGAGCGTGCGCGCCTGCGCGATCGTGAAAGGCCCGGCGGCGGTGCGCCGCAAGGCGATCAGATGCGCTCCGCAGCCGAGCGTCCGCCCGAGATCGTGCGCGATGCCGCGCAGATAGGTTCCCGCCGAGCAGCTGCATCGCAGACGCGCCACGCTGCCCGAGGCCTCAAGCAGGGTCAATTCGTACACTTCCACTTCCACCGGCTCGAGTGTGACTTCCACGTTGTGACGCGCGAACTTATAAGCCGGCGTGCCTTTGATCTTCTTGGCTGAAACGGGAGGCGGCGTCTGAAGAAACTTTCCGCGAAACGCGTCGAGCAGCGGCTCGAGCGTTTCCGCCGTAACCTCGACCGCGGTCTCGGCCGATGTGGCGGCGCCCATGCGGTCGTAAGTGCCTGTTGAGAATCCGAACCGCACGGCGGCGTCGTAGGTCTTTGCGCCCCGGTTGAAGAACTGCGCAAGCCGCGTCGCGCGCCCGATCAGCACCGGCAGCACGCCCGTCGCCATCGGGTCGAGCGTCCCCAGATGCCCTACCTTCTTCGTATTCGCCAGCCGCCGCACGCGATTCACAACATCGTGCGAAGTCCACCCCTCCGGCTTGTCCACCACCAGCGCTCCATCCATCGTTTCTCCCCGCTCAACCCGCACAAGACCACGCCCGCGCCCCATCCATCAAGCACACCGCGTTATCCCGGACCCTTCCGCGAGATGCTGCGGCGATTGAGCGCATTTCTCCCGCCATTTTCCCACCTCGCGCGGACTTTCCGCGCTCAGCCGGTTAACCCTCGCCCAAGCGCGCGACTCATCTCTTCCCGTCCAACTCGCGGGCTTTCCGCGCTCGCCGCCCCACTCGGAGCCTGATGGCCCTCCGTCATTTTTCCAGTTCCTTGATGGTTTCGAGGAGCACCGCTCCCACCACGCCCAAGCTCTCCGCGCTCAGCTTGTCGACAGTGTCCTTATCGGTGTGCCAGTAGGAATTTCCGGGGCCGTAGTTGAAGTCGATGAGGTTGAGCGCGTTCACTCCGCGCCGCAGGAACGGCATGTGATCGTCTTCCACCGCGCCGCCCAGGTCGAGAAAATGCTTCTTCACGCCGAGCTTCGCCGCCGTGTCCCAAACCAGTTTCCGCAGCGTTGCCGAGGAGTTCGTCTCCATCAGAATGTCCAGGTCGCGGTCGCCGATCATGTCCACGTTGATCAGCGCTTTGATCCGGGGCAGCACGGATTCCGCGGCCCATTTCTCCGCCAGATGGCGGCTTCCGTAGATGCCGTCGGTGTCCGACCACTGCGCGAATGCTTCCTCTCCGTCGAACCAGACCAGGTAAACGTCGTCCTTTCGAGTTCGGCCGGAGAGCGCGGCGGCGAGCGCCATCAGGAGTCCGCCCGACGCGCCGCCGTCGTTCGCGCCCACGAAATAAAGGCCCGGCATCGACTTCGTATCGTAGTGGCCAGTGATCGCAATTGCCTTTCCCGACGTGCCCGGAAACCGCGCAATCAGGTTCTTCATGGCCTTCGGTCCAAGCGGCGTGGATGCGGTGAAGTTGTCCTCGGCCACCGTGCACTTGAACGCCTTCAGCTCGGCCAGCATCCAGGCCTGCAGTCTCCTCATCTCAGGAGAACCGGCCGGACGCGCTCCGAACGACACCATACGCCGCGTGTACTCGAGCGCGCTTGCGCCGCTGAAGGCGGGCTCCGCGGCCGCGGCGGAGAACGAGGCCGGCATCACCGTCAGCGCGGCGGCAATCGATACCCGGATGGTCAGCGCGGTTTTCTTGCGGTGCATACGTATCCCAAAGTAAAATTCCGGTCTCGGTCGAGAAAGTCCAGAGCGGGCAGGACGAGCGCGGGTACGCCTAACAACAGGGCGGCGAACGGAAACAAGAGCCAGCGCGCGCCCCCCGTAAAAAATTGTAGCCCGTTTGCCAGCCGTCTCGCCAGCAGACGGAAGTATCCACCCGCGGCGCGGATCTCGATCGCCTCCATGCCTGCCTGCGAAAGCAGGTAGTCGAGCCCGTGCCGCGTGTACCGGAAATAGTCGTGCGGCGATTGATGCACTTCCCATTCGTGCGGCGCAACCAGCAGCAATCGAGCCCCGGGCGAGAGGGCGCGCGAGACTTCGCGCAACGCCGCCGCGGGCTCTTTCAGGTGTTCAAGCGTGACGATGTGGATGCAGGCGTCGAAAGAGCCGGCGTGGAAGGGCAGGGAAGCCAGGTCGGCCACGGCGTCGAGCCGGCGGTAATTCCAGGCGGCGTCGCCAACGCCGAGATCGACGCCGGTGTAGCGGTGCCTCGCGAACCACGCCGCGTAGCGTCCCTCTCCCGCGCCCGCGTCGAGCACGCGCGCGCCGTCCGGGAGGGAGGCCGCGAATTCCGCCACCGCGTCTTCGATCCGCGCTTCAAAGTCGAGCAGGTGGCGGCGCAGGAACCTTGGCAGGCGCCCGGCGAGAGCGGTGCAACTCATGCCTTCTTCCGCGCTTCCACCATGATGGTGGAGCCGCGTCCGAACAAGGCTTCGATCGCGGCCGGCGCAAGCGACGCCAACACAAGTCCGAAGTAAAGGCCGTCTTTCACGACCGCTTTTTGCCAGCTCTCCTTGACGCCGCGCACGCGCCGCCTCATGGGATCGAGACGCGGCGCGGCGCTCGTGGCGAACCCCGCCGGATTGTCGCGCAAAGAGAAGTGTTTACGCCGGACGATTTCAAAACCCGATCGTTCGAGCAGGACCGCGAGATCGCGGGCGCGATAGTTCACCAGGTGCCGCGGAATGTCGATTCCGTTCCAATTCTTTCCGAAAAGGGCGAACTGCCAGGAGTCGGCGTTCGGCACCTGCACAATTAGCCGTCCTTGAGGCGCGAGCATCTCCCGCGCCGCATCCAGATAGGGCCTCGCATCGTAGAGATGCTCCACCACGTGGAACATGGTGACGGCCGCGCAACTCCCTTCGCGGATGGGAGAACCTTCGCAGAGCGAAGCGCAAACGGCAGGCACGCCTTTCGCCTTCCACGCGATGCGGGCGGCGTTCGGGGAAAAATCGAGTCCAACGGCGCGATGACCGCGCTCTCGCATCAGCGAAAGAAACAGCCCGCCGCCGCAGCCGACATCGAGAACCGGCCCGGTCTCGCCGCAACCCGCGAGGGCCCGCGCGACGAACCGCACGTGATCGCGAAGCACAACGCGGCGGTACTTTTCGGCAAGGCCTTCGCCTGGGAACCAATAGTTCGCCGGATAGAATTGAGCGAGATCTTCCGCCGAGGGCTGCGGATGCAGGCGAAGCAGGCCGCAGCGCGCGCAGGTCACGACGTGGAACGGTTTCTTCGTGGTTCCGTACAACGTATCCGTGGACGTGAAGAGCCGCGTGTAGCCGCTTTCTTCGCAGATCGGGCAGTTGTCCATCATGCCGCCGGCCGGCCGTTCAGCTCGCGCAGCGTAAGGCGGTGGGCCAGGATGAGCCGCCGCACTTCGGACGGAGAGAGGGCGCGGATGGCGTCCACGGACGCGCGCTTGCGGAGCATCTTCGGCGACATCGCCAGCGCTTCCAGATCGCCCATCAGCAGCGCGCCCGCGACTCGCAGCTTTCCGAGGAAACCGGGGAAGAGCGCGGTATCGCCCTCGCCCGCGGCAGCCGCGCTCATGCCGGAAATCAGCCGCGCCAGATAGTAAGCGGGATTAAGCCACAGAAGGCTCCAGGGGAAAAGCTTGAGCGCGAGTAAGATCCGGTTCCGTTCGATCAGCCGCAGCCTTCGCATCGAGCGCAATCCGAGCGTCGAGCCGCGATGATGGCGCACCCGCGCGCCGGGCGCGTAAAGGCACTTCCAACCCGCAATGCGCGCCCGCAGGCCCAGTTCGGCGTCGTCCGCGTAGGCGAAAAAGTCTTCGTCGAAACCGCCGATTCGATCCAGCATTTCTTTCCGGTACATCGCGGCGCACCCGTCGGGCCAAAGCGCTTCTTCGGCGGCGTCGTACTGGCCGCGGTCGATCTCTCCCGTGCCGCGCCCACGATTCTGGCCGTCGGGATATATCAAGTGTCCCACCTTGTCGATCCTGGTGGGGTCCTCCCACACTAGAATCTTCGATGCCGCCATTCCGACGTCCGGCCGGCCCTCGAACGCGGCGTGCAGTTCCGCGAGCCAGAGGCAGTCGGCTTCCGCGTCGTTGTTGAGCAGCGCCACGAACCGGCCCCGCGCCATGGCTATTCCCTGATTATTCGCCTCGCAAAAACCCCGGTTGCCGGCGTTCCTGACGATCCGGACGTCCAGGCCGGAGGCCGCCGAGAATTCCTCCGCCATCTCAGCCGACCCGTCCGAGGATCCGTTGTCCACGAAAATGATCTCAAAAGCCGGGGCTTTCTGGGCCGAGAGGGATTTAAGACAAGCGCGCGCCAGCTCCCGCCGGTCCCAATTTACGACAATCACCGACATTTCCGGAATAACGACCCTTTTTCCCGTCAACTGTAGTATTATAAGCTTGTGGAGGTAGACTGGAAGATCTAAGTCTATGAACTCTCTTGGTGAGCGCCTGCGCTCGAAGCGGATGGAATACGGCGTCAGCCTGGATCAGGTTGCGGACCGTACCAAGATAGGCGCCAGGCTCCTGGCCGCCATCGAGGAAAACGATTTTGACCGTCTCCCCGGGGGTCTCTTTCGAAGAAGTTTTGTACGACAGTACGCTTATGCTCTCGGCTTTTCCGAAGAGGATATCGCCTCCGATCTGGGCCGGTTTACCGTGGAGGAACCGAATCCCGAAGAAGTCGCGGAACAGGCCGTTCGCAGCATGCCGGTGCGAGCCGCGGGAAGGCTTTCGGAAATACGGATCTTCGATATCCGGCCGGACTCCTTTCTTGGCCGCGCCCTTCAGCCAGTGGTAGCTTTTGGCGGCCTGATCGCCGTCGCCGCAATTTGCGCCACGGCATACGGTTGGTGGCAGCCAAACGGCTGGGCGGAACACTGGTCTAAGGCGGGCCGCATTTCGGCCTCGACTGTCGAGGCTGCGAAGCCCGCGGCTAGCGTGTCAAGGGCGAGTCTGCCTGCGGCAACGTTGTCGGCGGCCAGTGTACCGTTGCCTGGCGCGGCATTGCCTGGCGCACAAGCGAAGGCCACACCACCGGCTAGCGCGCCAACGGCGAAGGCGCCACCGCCCGCGGCGAGCGCACCTGCGAAGGTCGTACCTGCGAAGGTCGTACCGGCGACGGGCGCACCAACGGCGAGGCTGCCAACGGCGGGCGTAGCGGCGGCGACGCCCCACGACGGGCGGACCGTAACGCCAACGATGGAGGTCGCGTTTCGCGCGACGGAGCCGACGTGGGTCTCAGTTACCTCGGACGGGCGTTGGTCCTTTGCGAGCGCTCTTCAGGGTGGAACCGTCAGGACCATCGCTGCCTCGGAGATGGTTCGTGTCCTTGTCGGCAACGCGGGCGGGCTTGAGATCAGCCTGAACGGGAAGCCGGTGGGTCCGATCGGCCCGCGCGGCAAGGTCCGTATCGTTGAATTGACGCCGTCCGGCGCCCAGATTCAAACCACGCCCCGAAAATTGGCGCCTGGCGCGGAACCTCTCTGACGTGCCGCTCGAGCCGTCCGAAGTTCTTTCCACAAAGTCTGTTTGCGAACACGCTCCAGTTGGAGCAATTCCCTGCGGCGTCGTCTCTTGATGCGGATGTCCACTTTTCTCCAGAACTTGAGGAAGTAGTCCACAGCGGAGACGACGGAGAACAACACCACAATCCAAAGCATGCCCCGCGCCAGCCCCGCGAGCGCGGGATGGCGCAGGCTGGCGAGCAGCACCGCGATCGCCGCGACTTGGGAAACCATCTTTGTCTTGCCTAGATCCCCGGCCTTGATGGTGTAGCCTTCCGCGGCGGCGATGCTCCGCAGGCCAGAGACGGCGAACTCGCGCCCCACAATGAGAATCGTCATCCAGGCTTCGATGGCCCGCACCTGCACGAGCGAAATGAGAGCTGCCGAAATAAGCATTTTGTCGGCAATCGGATCGAGGAGCGTTCCTATTGTGGTGACCTGCCCCCAGCGCCTTGCGAGATAGCCGTCCAGCAGGTCGGTGGCGGCGGCGGCGAGGAAGATCGCGAGCGCCAGCAGGTCGTTCGTGATCACGAATCCATCCACGCGGATCGCCACCCGCTCCTGCACAAGCGCGGCCACGAGCAAGGGCACGAAAAAGATCCGGGTAAGGGTGAGAATATTGGGTATGTTCATCGCCCGTACCCAACTATAGCGCAGGCCGCCCGCAAATTTGAGCGGCGCTTTGAGCAACGCTTCGAAAAGCGCCATCGCGGCCGGCTTGCGCTCCATCCTATTTCGGGCGGCTCGGTTCCCGAGGCAGGCCCGGCGCCTTGGGTCCCGCCGCGGATTCGAGTAGCGCAATCGCGGCCCACGCGGATGTGGAGATGTGTTGGGCGTAGCTTTGCGAGCCGGAAGGGCGGGTCGTGGCGCTCCATCCTCCTTCGGGCAGTTGGGTCCGCTTCAGGTAGCCGCGGCCCTTTGCGGCCCGCTCCGGATCGATCGCCGCGAGCGCGAGAACGGCGATTGCCGTGTCGAACGCCTCGGACGGCGCCTTCGCGTAAGGCCCCCAGCCGCCGTCGCCGTTCTGGCTGTTTCGCAGGCGCTCCGCGCAGGCCGGGCTCTTCACGGCGAGACAGACGGCCGCCGCGTCGAGCGTGGATTTCGCGGGGGCGCGTTCGAGCCAGCGGTTCGCCTTTGCGATCGCATCCTGGAAACGCCGCGAGTCCGCTTTCTCAAGCGTCGAGCGCGCCATGTATGTGGCAAGCGGGGCTCCCCATGTGGCCGGCGATCCGAGTGAAGCCTCCGCGTCCACCTGCCATGATCCGTCCCTTTCCCGATAGGGCAGCAGCGATTCGGCCGCCTGCGCGAGAGCGGTGCGGTCCTTCACGAAGCCCGCGCCGACGGCTTCGGACAGCGCCGCCGCGAACTGAAGCCGGGCGAGCTTCTTGTCGCTGAAACCCGGGTCGCCGTGGTTCGAATCCCATTCGAGCGGGCGAAGGAGCCATCGGGCCGTGTCTTCGAGCGCCTCGTTTGGAACCGGCGCCCCCGCTCGAACGGCCGCGAAAAGCGCGCGCGCGCCGTCGCCGTTGTTGTGGCACGAAAAGCATTGATTTTGCTTCGACCACAGAGGAACTTCGCGAGAAAGATACGCGATGGCGCGGTCGTCCGCATGAACGCCGGCGGCGAGCAGCAGCGTCATCCACGCCGTGTGATGAAGCGCCACGTGTCCTCAATACCCATGCGGGCCAATTGCCGGGACGCGATCGAGATGCGTCCCGGTGTCGCCTTGTCTTTCGGATCGAAGAGCAACCCCGCGACCGTGCCGCTATGCGCGGCTACGATGCCGAGGGCTCCGGATTCGGAGGCGATCCGCTCAAGATCGTCGAATCGTGGCTTCGGGAGAAAGCGTTGATTGACTCGCGCGCAGCCGGTGGCGGCGAATCCGGCGCAGTGGACATCCTGAGCGGCCACGGCCTGGCGGGCGAGACCCGCCAGAATCGCGAACCGTGCGAGATCGGAGGCTTCGTAGCGCGGCTGGGGATGGGTCAGAGTATCCACGCCGCGGCCGGATGGACCGGTATCGAAGCCGAGCACTTCGAGCGCCGGAAGTTCCGCTCCCAGATCCTCCAAAACGCGCCCCTCGCGATGCAGAAACAGGACGGCTGAGGGGAACATGGTGGAATCGGCCGCGCTTTCGGCCGAAACGGCAATGCGTGCAATTGTTCCGGACGTGAGCGTCGCGCCGAGCGCGGAGGCTACGGCGCGGAGAGCGGCCACGCAGTCCGCGGTGGAGGATCCGAGTCCCCGGCTCACCGGAACGTTGGAGCGGATCGAGAGAAAGCCGCCGCGCCATGCCGTGTCGAGTTCGGCAAGGAGCGTTTCGGCGGCGAGCCGGGCCTTTTGCCGATGCGACGGGCACATAAGCACGCCTCGCTCCCGGGAGGGTGAGAACGTGGCCTCCGACTGAAACAGAGGACAAGGCAGGCTGAGGAGAACGCGTCCGCCCGCGAGCGCGCCCTGCATGAGTTCGCCGAAGTGCGCGGCTCCCACGCCGGTTCCGATGCGCGGGCGCAAACCTGTCGTGATGATTTGAGAACTCATGGGGCTCCTCCTCGTTTATACCGGAAACGGCAAGGGAAAAACCACCGCGGCATTGGGGGGTGCTGCTGCGGGCGCTGTAGGTTGACGCACGACCGGTGGCACGTTCCTACGAGCGATGTGCCGGCGCGCCGCTTCGTAACCGATGAGCCGGCCGCCAGGCACGCATGGGTAACGGTAGGCGCCGCGGGTGCGCCGCCGTGTCTGTACGCGTACTCCAAGCCGCCGCGATCGCCACGAAGTCCGGCTGCGTTGGGACGCCTGTAGTCCGCGGGCGGCTGAGGGCCCGCTTACCTATGGACATTACAAAGGAGCTATGCTATCTTATTTGCAATGTCCAAAGGAAAGGCCGTCCCCAAAAAATCCGAGGTGCTGCAGGGCACGCTCGACCTGATGATTTTGAAAACGCTACAGGCGCTGGGCCCGCTGCACGGATTTGGGATCGCCCGGCGGCTGGAGCAGTTGAGCGAAGCAGTGCTCCACCTGAACGAAGGCACGGTTTACACCTCCCTGTTGAGGCTGCAGCAGGAGAGATGGATTGCGGCGGAGTGGGGCGCTTCGGAGAACAACCGTAAGGCGAAATTTTATTCCATTACGAAGAGCGGCCTGAAGCAATTGGCGAAAGAGATGGCGGACTGGGAACGGATTTCCGGCGTGATAGGCCGCGTGCTGCGGCTGGAGGGCCAGCGGTAATGGTGCGAGGACTTAGGAAGCTGTGGGAGCGGATGCGCGGCACGGTTCATAGTGAGCCTCGCGACTGGAGTTCCAAGCGGAGATGGAGGAACACGTCACGCTGCTCGCGGAGCGGTATCGCCGGCAGGGCATGACGCCGGAAGCTGCCTTGCTCGCGGCGCGGCGGCAGTTCGGCAATACCGTTTTGTTGCAGGAGGACCGGAGGATGATGCGGACGATACCCGCTATCGAGTTGTTGCGAGGCGATCTGACTTACGCCGCCCGCATGCTGCGCAAGAACCCGGGGTTCGCAGCGGCGGCGGTGGTAACGCTGGCGCTCGGGATTGGGGCGAATACCGCCATTTTCAGCATATGTAATGCAGTGCTTTTCAAGCCGCTGCCCTATGCGGAGCCGGACCGCATCGTGACGCTTTGGGAACGGATGCGCGATGGAAGGCTGAGCACAGTGGCTCAGGCGAACTTTGTCGATTGGCGCAACGAAAGCCGGTCGTACAGCGATATGGCGGCGGTAAACTCGTTGAGCTTCATCCTTGGCGGACAGGGTGAGGCGGCGCGCTTGGCCGGAGCGGGCGTTTCGTCGAATTTCTTTCCGCTATTGGGAGTCCGGTTCACGCTGGGCCGCAATTTTCTTCCGGAGGAGGACCGACCGGGACAGAACCGCGTAGCGATTCTAAGCCACCGGGCCTGGCAGGAATGGTTCGGCGCCGATAGGGATATTTCGGGAAGACAGATCACGCTGAACGACAACAGCTACACGGTGGCGGGCGTGCTGCCGGCGAATTTTCAGTTCGCGAGTAACGCGTCGGAGTTTCAGGCGCGCAGCCAGGCTGACATTTGGGCGCCGCTCGCACTCGATCCGCAGAAGCTGCAGCGCGGCTCGCATCCGCTGCGTGTGATAGCGAGGCTCAAGCCCGGAGTGGAGCTGGCACAGGCCCAGGCGGAGTTGGACGTTACGGCGGCAAAGATGGCACGACTCTATCCGGCGGACAACCGGGACAAGGGGATCACGGCGGTTCCCCTGGCGGAGCAAGTGACGGGGAGTGTTCGCGTAGCACTCAAGACGCTTCTCGGCGCGGTTGGACTGGTGCTGCTGATCGCCTGCGCGAACGTCGCTAACCTTCTGCTGAGCAGGGCAGCGGCGCGCCAGACAGAGATGGCGGTTCGGGTAGCGCTGGGCGCAAGCCGCGGGCGGTTGGCACAACAACTTCTGACAGAGAGCCTGTTTCTGGCGAGCATCGGCGGAATCGCGGGCTTCCTTTTCGCGCAGACTGCGATTGCGGTCCTGTCTCCTCATTTGCCTGCCGACCTCTCGCGGGCCGCGGGAATTACGGTCGACGCGCGAATGATGGTGTTTACCGCGGTGATTTCGATGGCGACGGGAATTCTGTTCGGGCTGGGTCCAGTGTTCGGGATGCGGCGGATAAGTGCAGGGGAATCGCTGAAGCAGAGCAATCGAATAGCGGGGACTCACGCCGGTTTGCGGAATGGGCTCGTGGTGGCGCAGATCGCGACCGCGATGATTCTTCTGATCGGCGCCGCGCTGATGGCGAAGAGCTTTTGGGCTCTCGTGCGCGTATCACCGGGGTTTCGTTCGGAGAGCATCGTGACGGCGCGCCTCTCGCTGCCGAGATCCCGCTATCCCGATAACCGGAGGATCGCGGCCTTCGAACGAGAGCTGCTCGACGGCTTGCGCCGGAGGCCGGGCATTCAGTCCGCGGGGTTCACGACGTACCTGCCGCTAAGCGGTTCGGACAACGGATGGGCGTTTTTTATCGAAGGCCGTCCGCCGCTGCCGGTTGGGATGTACAACATGGCGAAGTACCGGCCGGTGAGTGCGGGCTATTTCGAGACGATCGGGATTCCCTTGCTGCGAGGACGATGGTTCACGCCCGCGGATACGGCAGAATCGCCGTGGGTGGTGGTGATCAGCGATTCGATGGCGCGCGAGTATTGGGGAACGGAAAACCCGGTCGGCCGGCGGCTGCATTTCGCGGGACCGACTTGGCGCACCGTGGTTGGAGTAATTGGCGATGTGCTGCACGAGGGGCTTGACGGCGAGGCGAAGGCGGAGATGTATGTTCCGGTTGAGCAGGCCGCTAACATAGAGAGCGGCCCGACGCTTGTGGTGCGAACGTCGCTCGATGCGAGCGCCGCGGCGGCGGAGCTGCGAGGGGCGGTTTCGGCGATCGATCGCACGACGCCGGTCGACCGGATCGAGACGATGGAGCAGCTGGTATCGGGATCGGTGGCGCAGCCGCGTTTCCGCACCGTGATCCTCGTGGCTTTCTCGATGCTGGCTCTGGTGATGGCGTCGATCGGAATTTACGGCGTGATGAACTACCTGGTGATTCAGCGGACGCGCGAGTTCGGGATCCGGCTGAGCGTGGGAGCAACCGAAGCCGATGTACTGCGGCTGGTGCTTGGCCGGGCGGCGGCGTTGATCGCCGCAGGTACGTGTCTGGGACTCGCGGGATCGTTCCTCCTGGTGCGATTGATCGCGAAGCTGCTTTTTGGAACGTCTCCTCTGGATCCACTTACGTTCGCGACGGCGCCGATACTGCTCGCAGGAGTGGCGCTGGCCGCGAGTTATATTCCGGCGCGGCGGGCCACGCGGGTCGATCCGATGGTGGCTTTACGACACGAGTGATGCGGCCACGCTAAGCCGCCGGCCAGGCGTGAAGCCCTGCCCCGACAACGTTGGAGAAGTTGTCGATTCCGCGACGGCTTCCTGAGCAGCTGACGTCGTTTGCCACCTGGATACAGGTCACCTCACCGCGTACTCTTCCCGTACAATGACGCGGCGAAGTGCGCGGCTCCCACGCCGGTTCCGATGCGCGGGCGTGAACCTGTCATGATGATTTGAGAACTCATGGGACTCCTCCTCGTTTATACAGGAAACGGCAAGGGAAAAACCACCGCGGCATTGGGCGCGCTGATGCGGGCGCTCGGTCACGGTCTGCGCACTTGCACCGTTCAGTTCCTGAAAGGCAAATGGAAAACCGGCGAACGAAACTTCGCCGAATCGCACGGACTTGAGTGGCACATGATGGGGCAGGGGTTCACTTGGGACAGCCGGGATGTGGATCGGGACAAGCAAATGGCGCGCGAGGCGTGGACGCTCGCGGCGGAGCGAATCTTGTCCGGGAGGTACGATTTAGTTATACTCGATGAGGTCTGTTACGCAATGCACTACGGGTATCTCAGTTGCGAGGAGGTGCTCGAAACATTGCGCCGCCGTCCGGAGGAATTGAACGTGATTCTAACCGGACGGAACGCTCCCGAGGCGCTGGTGGAAGCGGCCGATCTTGTGACGGAGATGAGAGAAGTCAAGCATCCGTACAAGAAAGGCACGCCGGCGGCGAAGGGAATCGATTTTTGAAAACCGGGTGAGGAGCTAAGGGAAGGCGGTGAAAATCCGCCACTGCCCCGCAACTGTAAGCGGCATGCAATATGGCCGCGCGATCACTGCGAAAGCGGGAAGATCGCGCATCGAGGCCAGCCGTAAGTCAGGAGACCGGCTCCACGCCAAGCCAACAAAACGTTCCGAGGGGGAATGTAATGATGCGAAAACGTGTATTCGTGTTTCTATTCGCCGCCGCGCTCCGCGGCGGTTTTCCAACGCTCGACGGCACCGTACTCGATCCAGCCGGCGGGCCTGTGCCCGGCGCAAGAGTCGCGTGCGGGGCGAAGTTTTCCGCGACCGGTCCCGACGGCCGGTTCACCGTTACCGGCATCGACGCCTGCGTGGCGGCGATTTCCGCGCAGGGTTTCGAGACGGCGAAGGCCGACCTGAAACAGGGCGAACCGGCGACGATCCGGTTGACGGTTTCCCCGCTTGCGGAGCGCATCGTGGTCTCAGCCACGCGCCTTGAGACAACCGTGGAGGAAGCGGCGGTGTCGGCGAGCGTGGTCACTTCCGAGGACCTCGAACAACGTCAGAATCCGCTCGTGCTCGACGTGCTGCGCGAGTTGCCCGGATTGCATGTCGCGAAGTTCGGAAGGAACGGAGGCTCCACGCAGGTATTTGCGCGCGGCGGGCAGCGCACCGGAACGCTGGTGCTGATCGACGGCGTGCCGGCGAACGACCCCGGCGGCGACCTGAACTTCGCGCACCTGCTTTCCAGTTCCATCGACCGCATGGAAGTGGTGCGCGGACCGGAGAGCGCGCTCTTCGGAGCCGAGGCTTCGGCGGCTGTGATCCAACTCTTCACGAAGCAAGGCCGCGCGGAGGACGCGCACCCTCACGGCGCCGTCTCCTACGAGCGGGGCAGTTTTCAGACGGACCGCTGGATTGCCAACGTCTCGGGCGGTTCGGGCGACCGGTTCGACTATGCGATCGGTACCGAACAATTCCACACGGTGAGCGAGTTTCCGAACGACTTCTACCGCAACACCACGGGAAGCGCGTCGTTGGGATACCGGATCTCCTCCGCAACGCAACTCCGGGCGACGCTGCGGAGTTTCGATTCCACCGTCGGCGTGCCGAACCGCACCGCCTACAATGTGTTTGATTTCGACGCCAAGCGGCGGAATCGCGATTACGTCGCCGGATTCAAGGTGGACGACGTGCGAGGACGCAACTACTCTCAGCGGGCATCGTTCTCTTTTCACAAGCTGCGCGACACCTTCGACGATCACGTCCGGGACGGCCCCTATACGGTGGCGGGCCTTGTCACCGGCACGTCGCAAGTGCGCCTCGTGGAGCTGATCGACCCGAGGCGTCTTCCGCTGGCTCCGGCCGAAATCCCGCCGGGCGCGCGTCTGGCCACGCGCACCAACATCTTCTTGACGCCCGCTTCATCCTTGAGTGTGACGTCGCGGGAGCGCTTCGCCTACCAGGGCACGGCTTCGCACGCCAATGGTGCGGCGGTTTTCGGCTACGAATATGAACGGAAAGGCGGCTCCATTTCGGGCCGCGACGTGGACCGCGATAACCACGGATTGTTCGTTCACAAACAGCACACGCTCCTCGGCCGCGTGTTTCTTTCCGGCGGAGCGCGCCTGGAACGGAATGCGACGTTCGGCACGAAGTTCACGCCGCGCGTTGCGGTAAGCGTGCGCGCGCTCTCGAACACGTTTCTCCGCGTGAGCGCCGGCCGCGGAATCACGGAGCCAAGTCTGCTTCAGGGTTACGCGCGGGAATCCACCTTCATCGGCAACCCCGCGTTGCGGCCCGAGAAGACCGTGTCCTACGAAGCGGGCGTCGTGCAAACGTGGCTCGGCAAGCGGGTGCGGACGGAGGTGTCGGTCTTCCAGAACAAATTTACGGATCTGATTGTGTTCCTGTCCGTGCCCGGCCAGATCGTTTCCACGTGGAACAACGTCGAAGCCAGCCGCGCGCGGGGAGTCGAGTTTTCGAGCGAAGCGAAGCTGATGCGCCACGTCACCGTCTCGGGCAACTACACGCTGCTCGCGACGCGCATTATTACCTCGAATTCCCCCGCGAGCCCGGTTACCGGCGTGGGTCAGGAGCTGCTGCGAAGGCCCCGTCATTCGGGCGCGGCGTCGCTCTCGGTGGCTCCACGGAGGTGGTTTTTCCAGGCCGGCGCGGTCTTCATGGGAGAGCGTCAGGATATGGACGGCGCCGGGTTGGGACTGACGCGCAATCCGGGCTATCAGACCCTCTACGCGGGCGGATCGTTCCGCCTCAACGCCCACGTAAGCCCAATGATTCGAGCTGAGAATGTGCTCAACAGCCGCTACCAGGAGGTGTTCGGATACAGTTCGCTGTCGCGTTCGATCCGGGGAGGAGTGCGCCTCGCCTGGTAGCGGGCCACACTCATGTCAGCGAAGTCCATCATGGTGGCGGGCACGGCGTCTCATGCCGGCAAAAGCTGGTTTGCGACGGCGATATGCCGCTATCTTCGGAGGCGCGGCGTCAGGGTCGCGCCTTTCAAAGCGCAGAACATGTCGAACAACTCGTACCCGTGCAAAGAGGGCGGTGAGATCGGACGGGCGCAGGTGGCGCAGGCGGAGGCGTGCGGGCTCGAGCCCTCGGCCAGCATGAATCCGATCCTGCTCAAGCCGAATTCCGCGACGGGCAGCCAGGTGATTGTGGATGGAAAAGTGTGGCGCACGCTCAGCGGGCGCGAATATTACGAGCACTTCGAATACCTGAACGGGCGCGTGATGGCGGCGTACGAGAGGCTCGCCGCCGAGTACGAGTACATTGTGATGGAAGGCGCGGGCAGCGTCACGGAGATGAACCTGAAGCGCACGGACCTTGTGAATCTGGGCCTCGCGCGGCGCGTGGGCGCGCCGGCGCTGCTGGTGGCGGATATCGATCGCGGCGGAGTCTTCGCGTCGCTCGTGGGCACGTTCGCGCTACTCGAACCCGCCGAATCGAACCTGGTGCGGTCGTTCGCGATCAACCGCTTTCGCGGAGACGCCTCGCTGTTTGAAGACGGCGTGGAATTCATCGAAGACAAGATCGGCAGGAAATGTTTGGGCGTATTCCCGCACGCGCCCGACATCCACCTCGACGCGGAAGACAGCGTATCGCTCGACGCCGCGACTCGGGGAAACGGCCAAGTCGCGATTTTGCGGTTTCCGCGCGTTTCGAATATCACGGATTTCTCGGCCGTCAGAGGCGCGGTGTGGATCGACCGGCCAGCCGGGCGCCAGTTCGAAACGGTGATTCTGCCGGGCAGCAAGAACGTTATCGGAGATCTGGAATGGATGCGGTCGCGGGGTCTCGACCGCTGGCTGCTCGCGCAGCATGCGGCGGGCGCTCGCCTGATCGGCGTGTGCGGCGGCTACCAGATGCTGGGCGAGCGCATCGACGATCCGTACCAGGTGGAATCCGCGGCCGGCAGCGCGGCGGGCCTGGGGTTGCTGCCGGTGACCACGACGCTCGAGACGGAGAAGACGACGCGAGTAACGGAAGCGGAGACGCCGGGCGGACGGCGATTCACCGCCTACGAGATCCACGTGGGCAGAACTGTGACGCCGAACGGAGCCGAGCCGTTCGCATTTGCCGGCCGGGAACCGGAGGGCATCCGGCACGGCCGTGTAATGGGCACGTATCTCCATGGGGCGTTCGAGGACCCGGCGGTGCGCCAGGAATTGCTCGGTGAAGGATGCGTGGACCGGGAGTCGAAGGACGCCATGTACGACCGGCTCGCGGACTGGTTCGAGCGGAATGGCGACATGCGGCGCTTTGAAGAGTTATACCTATGAGCGCGGAATTGTATTTATGAGCGTCACACCGCTTGAAGTGCTGGCGGGCGTGGCGCTCGACCTTACGCTCGGCGATCCGCGGTGGCTGCCGCATCCGGTTCGAGGATTCGGCTGGTGCGTCGAGCGGCTGGAAGCGGCGTGGCGCAGGACGGGTCTCCCGCTCCGTCTGGCAGGGTCGCTGTTCTGGATTTCGGCGGTCGGGCTCTCGACCGCGGCTGTGTGGGCGACTCTGCCGTACGCAAACATTTACTGGATCTGGGCACTGCTTGCCGTACGGGATCTGGATGTGGAGGCAAGCCTTGTTCTGCGCCAGATCGATGGCGGCGACATCGCAGGCGCGCGCGAGATGCTGGCGCGGATTGTGGGCCGCGACACCGCAAATCTGGATGAGGCGGAGATCATCCGAGCCGCGGTTGAAACCGTTGCCGAGAACTTGAGCGACGCCGTGGTCGCGCCGCTGTTTTACCTGGCGATTGCGGGGCCCGCGGGGATGGCCGCGTACAAAGCGATCAACACGCTCGACAGCATGTGCGGCTATCGCAACGAACGCTACCGTCTGTTCGGCTGGGCGCCGGCGCGCATGGACGACGCGGCGAATTTCATTCCCGCCCGTCTCACAGCCGTGCTCGTTTGGATCTGCGCCCTGCTGCCCGGGTACGGCTTCCGGAGGTCCGTGCGCGTGACGCTGCGCGACGGAGGCTCGCAAGCGAGCCCGAATGCCGGTTATCCCGAAGCGGCGGTCGCGGGCGCGCTGGGAGTGCGCTTGGGCGGCCTGAACTACTACGGCGGGACGGCGCACGAGAAAGCGTTCATGGGCGATCCGGTGAAACCTTTGAGCACGGTTTCTTTCGAAGGGGCTCGGCGGATTCTGTATGCCGCCTCAGCCCTGATGGTGGTTGCGGTGTGCGGAGTCGTCGCTTGAACCTCGCGCACGGCGGCAACTTATTTGAGATCTGCCGCGAGCGCGGGTGGGATTGGAGGGAGGTGCTCGATCTGAGCGCGAGCATCAATCCCCTTGGCCCCGCGCCCGGCGTTTGGGATGCCATCCGGGGCGCTCTCGACCGCGTGGTTCACTATCCGGAGAAGCACGCTCCGCTTCTCGCCGCGAGCCTCGCGGACCGATGGGGTGTGAGCGGCTCCCAGGTGCTGGTGGGAAACGGCGCGACCGAGCTGATCCACTTCGCCGCGCGCGCGTGGCCGCACGAGGATGTATCGCTGATCGCTCCGGCGTTCTCCGAATACCATCGGGCGTGGCCGCGGGCTTCGTTGTGCAGCTTCGATCGCATATCCGGCGCCGGCTTGGTGGCGCTCGCACAGCCGAGCAATCCGACCGGCCAGGCGATCGCATTCGAGATTTTGCGCGACTGGCTTCTCGGATCCGAGCGACCCGTTCTCATCGACGAATCGTTCATCGAATTCGCCAACATGCCGTCCGCGGTATCGCTCGCCTCCCGCCGTCCGAACCTTCTGGTCCTGCGCTCGATGACGAAGTTCTACGCGCTGCCGGGCCTTCGGATCGGCGCGATGGTGGGGCATCCCGATCTGATGGGCCGCCTTCGCGAGCAGCGGGAACCGTGGCAGGTGAACGTGCTGGCGGAGGCGGCCGCGCTTGCCGCCCTGGCCGATACGGACCACGCGGAAAGGTCCGTCCAGTTGATTGCGCGTGAGCGCATCTGGTTTTGGAAGCGGCTTTGGAAGCTTCCCGGACTGAAGCCGGTGCATAGTTCGGCGAACTTTTTTCTGGTTCACCTGGACCGCCCCGCGGCAGAGCTGTGCCGGTTCTTTCTCGAGCGCAAAGCGATCTTGCGCGATTGCACCGGTTGGCCGGGCGTCGATGGGGAAGCCGTGCGCTTTGCGATTCGGACGCGCGAAGAGAACGAGCGAACGCTCGGCCTGTTCAAGGAGTTCTTATGTACAAACTAGTCTTACTCGCTCTGCCATTACTGATGCTGCGGGCGGCCTCGCCGCAGCGGATTGTCTCAACCGCGCCGAGCGTAACGGAGATGCTCTACGCGCTCGGCGCGGGAGACCGCGTAGTGGGGGTTACCACGTACTGTCACTATCCGCCGGAAGCGGCGTTGAAACCGAAGATCGGCACCTACATCAGGCCCGACGTCGAGACGATCCTCAGCTTGAGGCCCGATTTGGTGGTGGCGCAGAAAGCGACCGGCAATCCGTCCGATCGTCTCGGCTCACTCAAGTTGAACACGCTGATGGTGGACCATGACACGATTCCGGGAATCTTTCAATCCATCGAATCGATCGGGCGCGCCGTGGGGGCTGAGGCGCGCGCCGCCGCGCTGGTGCGAAACATACGCGCCGAGCTCGACTCCGTGCGCGCGCGCACCGGCGCGCTGCCGCGACGCCGCGTCGTGTTCGTGGTGGGACGCACGCCGGGCAGGCTTGAGAATGTAATCGCCGTCGGGAAATCGTCTTACCTCAGCGACGTGATGGAGATCGCTGGCGGCGCGAACGTCTTTCGCGATTCGATCGCCGCGTATCCGAAAGTGTCTCTTGAAGAATTGCTGTCGCGGAATCCCGAAGTGATTGTCGACATGGGCGAGATGGCGGAGACCATCGGCGTAAGCGACGAGCGGAAGCGCGCCGTGGTGGCGCTCTGGCAACGCTACCCGATTCTCACCGCGGTGAAGCAGGGACGCGTGTACGCGGTGGCGTCGGACATCTTCGTCGTTCCAGGACCGCGCGTCGTCGAGGCCGTGAAAGCCTTCGCGAAGATGCTGCATCCGGAGGCGGGCTTCTGACATCCGGTTTCCATTTGCGGGATGCCGGCATTCGCTTCGGCGGCGTTGAGATTCTGAGCGGCGTGTCGCTCGACTTCGATGCAGCGGGTCTGACGGCAATCGTGGGACCGAACGGCGCGGGGAAATCGACGCTGCTCTCCATCCTCGCCGGGCTGCGAAGCGGGTACACGGGCGAGTGCCGGTACAAGGGCAGGGAAGTGAGCGCGTGGAAGCGCCGCGCCTTCGCGAGGGAAGTCTCGTTCGTGCCACAGAGTCTGCAACTCGAGTTTCCGTTTACCGCGGAGCAAGTCGTGTTCATGGGCCGCACGCCCTTCTGCGACGGCCTGTTTGAATCGCCCGAAGACGCGATCGAGGTGGAGCGTGCGATGGCAATCACGGACACGCTTCGGTTCCGCCACCGCGATTTTGGGACGCTCAGCGGCGGAGAGCGTCAGCGCGTGGTGCTTGCCGGAGCGCTCGCTCAGCGGCCGCGGACGCTGCTTCTGGATGAGCCGGCGACGTTTCTCGACTTGAAGCATCAGGTGGAAATATACAGGCTGCTGCGCAATCTTTGCCGCGAAGGCCTATTAGCTTTGGTGGTGACGCATGACATCAATCTGGCCGCGGCGTTCGCCGACCGCGTCGTGATGCTCGCGAACGGACGGGTGGTGGCGGATGGGCCGGTGCAATCGACGCTGACGCGCGCGTCGATTTCCGAGGTGTTTGGGTTGTACGTGGAAATGCACGAAGGGCGCGACGGGCGTCCGTGGATTCTCTATGGCGGTTAAGTACTCGACCGCGCTTGCGGGATCGGCCGCCTTGCTGGGCGCGGTGTTGTGCACGATGCCATTCCTCGGTTCGACAAGCATTCATTTCGGCCGCGCCTTTGCAGGCATTTCTCCCGACAAAGAGATCTTTCTCTATGCCCGATTGCCGCGGGTGCTGCTCTCGGGGATCGCCGGCGGCGGACTGGCTGTGGCGGGCGTGTTGTTTCAGGCGCTGGTCCGCGATGCGCTGGCGACGCCTTTCACGCTGGGCATCTCGAGCGGCAGCGCGCTCGGCGCGGTGATGGCGATCTGCTTCGGGTGGAGCGCGGCCACGAGCTTCCCCGTGGTTTGGATGGCCGCGTTTGCCGGCGCGTCGGTGACGGTGCTGCTCGTGATGTGGCTCGCCGCCGTTGGCAGACGCATGTCGTCGTTCACGCTGCTGCTCTCCGGCGTCACGATCAACAGCATCTGTCTCGCGTTGATTTTGTTCCTGCACTATCTGGCGAATTTCGGCCAGTCCTTCGCGATCGTGCGCTGGCTCGTGGGCGGCATCGACACGGTGGAATATTCCACTTTGGCTTGGCTCGCGGCCGTGATGGCGCCCGCCGTATTTTACGTCTGCCTTCGCGGGCGCGACTGGAACCTCCTTTCAGTGGGCGAGGACTGGGCGGCGGCTCGCGGCGTTTCGGTGTCGCGCCTGATACTGACGGGTTATTTGTTGGGGTCCCTGATTACCGGCTCCGTCACGGCGCTCACGGGGCCCATTGGCTTTGTCGGGCTGATTGTGCCGCACGCGCTGCGGACAAGGCTCGGGGCGGACCATCGCATCCTTCTGCCGTGCTCGTTCTTCGTAGGGGCGGCGTTTCTGGCGATTTGCGATACGATTGCGCGGATCGTCATCGCTCCCACGGAAGTGCCGGTGGGCGTGATCACGGCGTTGATCGGCGGACCGTTCTTCATCTGGCTGCTGCGGTCTAAGAGGAAAAGCCTGTGGTTGTAGCGTTGATCGGCGGGGGTTCGCGCAGCGGCAAGAGCCGTTTTGCGCTCGACTATGCGGAGCGCCGGTTTACGCGGCCCGCCTTCGTCGCGACCGCGCAGGCGTTGGACGGCGAGATGCGTGCGCGAATCGCGAAGCACCAGGCCGAACGGGGTGCGCGCTGGTCTACGATCGAAGAGCCGCTTGCGATCGGCGCGGTCATGCGCGAGAATGCCGGGCGCTTCGATGGCTTCGTCGTGGACTGTCTGACGCTGTGGTTGAGCAACGTCTTGTTAGCGGAGCCGGAGGTTCCGGCGGCCGCCTGCGACAGCGCCGGTGAAAGAATGCTCGACGAGTTGGTTTCCGGTCCGCCTTGTGTGCTGGTGACGAACGAAGTAGGCTGCGGCGTTGTGCCGGAAAACGCACTGGCGCGGCGCTTCCGGGATCTGGCGGGAACGTTGAATCAACGCACCGCCGCGGTGGCCGAAGAGGTCTACTGGATGGCCTTCGGCATCCCAATGACGGTTAAGGCGCGAAAGTGAACTCGTTTCTCGCGGCGCTGCAACTGCTGACCACTTTGCCGTCGGGACGGCCGCGAGTTTCGCGGAATGCCGCCGCGTGGTTTCCCGCCGTGGGCGCGCTCATCGGCGGCTTGACGGTGGCCGCGCATGAGGTTCTGTTTTTCATGGGCCGCCCCCTTGAAGCGGCGTTGATCCTGCTGATGTGGGTGTGCGTCACCGGCGCGCTGCACGAGGACGGCCTTGCGGATACGTTCGATGCGTTCGGCGGCGGACGCACGCGCGAGGACATCCTGCGCATCCTGAAGGACAGCCGCATCGGCACGTTCGGCGCGCTGGCGCTGGTACTTTCCGTGCTCATTCGATGGAATTCGCTGATTCTGATTCCGGGCGGGCGAATGGCGGCGGTGCTGGTTGCGAGCCAGATTGTTCCACGCGCCGGAATGGTTGTGCTCGCGCGGATGGCGGGCAGTGCGGCCGCGGGCGGCATGGGCGGCGCGTTTGCGCAATCGGTCACACGATGGCACATGGCGATCGCGCTCGTGTTTGCCGCCCCGATGCTGCCGCTGCTCGCGTGTTTCTCGTGGTACTTCAAGCGCCGCATCGGCGGCGTCACCGGCGACTGCCTTGGGGCGGCGAACCAACTTCAGGAGATCGTGATACTGTTGGCTGGGGTCTTGTTGTGATGCGGACCGTTTTTCTGGTTCGTCACGGGCATTGCGAAGGGAGCGGCACGCTGCTTGGACAGCGGGACGTTCCGCTGACGGAGGCTGGCGCCGCTCAGGCGGACGCGCTTGCGGCGTTTTTGGCGGCGCGGTTGGCGCAAGCGGAGGCGGCTCAGGTGGAAGTCATCGTGTCGAGCGATCTGTTGCGCGCGGTGTCGACGGCGGAGATTCTGTCCCGCCGCACGGGTGCTCCCGTGGTATTCGATTCCCGTCTTCGCGAAATCTCCTACGGGGTGTGGGATGGTCTTACGTGGGCGGAGATTGAGGATCTCGACCCGGAGGCCGCGAAACGAAAGCTCGAGGATTGGCGCGGGTCGACACCTTCGGGTGGCGAAGCGTTCGAAAAGTTCGAGGCGCGGGTGAATGAGGCGCGCGCCTCTTTGTTGAAACGGACGGAACGCGCAATGGCCGTGGTCGCTCACCTCGGAGTCAACGCCGTGCTGAGCGGCCGTCCGGATTTGGCGCAGGAATACGGCACGGCAATCGAGATGACGCTTCGATGACACGACTCACGGCGACGATGAACGCGATTCAGCCCGCGGAGAACGCTGAGCTCGGCCGCGCGATTCGGCGCCGTACGGACAGCCTGACGAAGCCCCTCGGCAGCCTGGGGCGTCTCGAAGAAGTGATGCTCCAATATGGCATGGCGCGAGGGATGGCGAACGCGAAGATTGAGCGTAAGGCGATGTTTGTTTTATGCGCCGATCACGGCATCGCGCGGGAAGGCGTGAGCGCGTACCCTCCGGAAGTAACCGCGCAGATGGTGTTGAATTTCATCGACGGAGGCGCGGCGATCAACGTCTTGTGCCGCCAGCACGGGATCGAAACGCGGATCGTGGACGTTGGCGTCGACGCGGATCTGGCCGGGGAGCCGCGCCTCATTCACTGGAAGATCGCGCGCGGCACGGCGAGCTTTCTGCGCGGACCGGCGATGACGGAGGAGCAGGCCGTTCAGGCGGTTCAAGTCGGCATTGAGCTGGCGTTGGACGCCGCTCGCGAAGGCTTCGACATTCTGGGCGCGGGCGAGATGGGCATCGGCAACACTACGGCCGCGGCGGCCCTCATCGCCGCTTTCACTGGGCGCGATGCGGCGGACGTGGTGGGTCCGGGTACGGGGATCTCCGCTGAACGGCTTGCTCACAAAGAGGACGTGGTGCGGCGGGCTCTTGCGCTTCACGCGGGTTCATTCAAGACGCCGCTCGCGACCCTCGCCGCCGTCGGTGGGCTCGAAATCGGCGCGCTTGCCGGCCTCATGCTGGGCGCGGCTTCCCAGCGGCTACCGGTCGCGGTGGATGGCGTGATCTCCTCGGCGGCCGCTCTGGTTGCGTTCAAGTTGTGTCCGGCGGCGCTGCCATATTTGTTCTTCTCGCATCAATCGACAGAGCCGGGTCACTCGGTTCTGCTCGAGCATCTCGGCGTGCGCCCGCTGCTGCACCTGGATTTGCATCTGGGCGAAGGCACAGGCGCGGCGGTTGGGATCGCCATAATTGAATCCGCCATGCGCCTGTACAACGAAATGGCGACGTTCGAATCGGCGGAGGTTTCGCGCGGCTCGTAGGATGCCGGATGGGCGCCGGTGGGGCAGGCCATCGTCGTTTGTGGCCTGCTACACGAGCGGCGGAAGGCAGGCTACGAAAGACGATCGCCCGCCCCACCGGCTGCCAATTGCCAACTATAATGGACCCCTTATTTTAGACCAGGCAATAAGTTAGAATTTCGGCGGAGTCGTGAGGCAATGAGAGTTGATGACGACGACGCGAAACCAATATAGTCGGAAGTTCAAAGCGAAGGTGGCGGTGGAAGCGATCCGGGGAGAGCGGACCCTGAGCCAGTTGGGATCGCAGTTCCATGTACACCCGGTACAAATCGGCCAGTGGCGGAAGACGGCGACGGAACAGTTGGCGGATCTTTTCGTGGATGGGCGCAAGAGCAAGCGGTCCGGTGAGGAGGTAGAGAAGGAGGGGCTGTACGAGGAGATCGCTCGCTCAGCCAACTCTTCATCCGCCGGCTCACGTAAAACGGGCGCCGCGTGTACTCTTCATCCATCATCCGCATCAGCTTCAGGTTCTCTTCGCTTTCACCCGCTGCCTGGTAGTACAGTCCCTACCGCACGGAAAGTGGAGTTCATGATTCTGGGACGCGGATCGACTTCCACCATCCGCTTCCTGTTCAGGCCCATCGAAGTGTCCTGGCATTTTGGATTCACAAAGCTGGTCTGGGCGAGTTGAATGAGGACCAGTTTTTCGGATCTCGTGCAGGAAGCCCAGGCGAGTTGATAGAACACGGCCGCCTTCTCGGCAACCCTGCCGAGGAGCGCAGCCGCGGATGGCGCCACAGGCTCGGCCGGCGCCACACCCTCTACTTCCTCGACCACCTCGTCAAAGATCCCATTGAGCACCTGGTTGACGCGCCTTACCTCAAGGGCAGGAGGTAAACCGGAAGCGGGTGAGGCGGCTGATGGAGGTGATGCGGATCGAAGCGGTCTATCCCAAGCCGAAGGTAAGCCAGGCGGGGAAGGGCACAAGATCTACCCGTACCTGCTGAAGGCATACGCGCGTGGGAGAAGGAGGGAGGAGAGAGTCTATGGCCGCTCATCCGCAACGTCCTCATCGTCACCGTGATTGGAGCCCTTCTCGCGATGGCTGCCACACAGCGCCAGGCGTTTCAAAACTTCGCCGCCATGGTCACGAGCATCGGGGTCGTTCTTACCGGTCTGTGTAAGGCATTTGAAATGGTCACTGGCAGGGGAGCGAACCCGGCCAAAGATTAGTCCCGCCCCTTCCGCCAGGTCTGCTCGCCTCCTGAATTGGAGGCAGGACGAGAGGGCGGCTGGAACGGAAGCGCTCAATGACTGGCCGGCGCTTGCTTCTTTTTGCCGCGCCTAGCTGAGCCAACTATGGGATGCGCGGGGCGGCGTCGCCCGGCACGTCGCCCGAGAGCCAGCGGAAGGCGTTCAACAGCATCGTCTGGAACCTCGGATCGAGCCAGACTCCTTCCGGGTGTCCGAGCGCTGTGTAAAAGACGCGTCCGGAGCCGTACTGGCGGCACCAGGCGAGAGCGAAATCGCCATCGGTCCGGCGCACGTTTTCCGCGTTCATGTCCACCGACGCCGTGTCGAGCGAAAGAAGGACGCGCACCTTCTCGCGTGAGAAGCTACGGAACTGGTAGATCTCGTCGGCGAGCGAAAACGAGGGAGGGAAGTGCGAAACCGCCGGGTGCTCGGGGTCCTCAACGCGTATCGAGACTTCCCGCGCCCAAGGGTGGCCGTCAAACACGCCGCCGATCAACTCGCCGTATTCCGGCCAGCCGTAAAGCGTGTCCGTTGCGCTGTGGACGCCTCCGAACCCTTTGCCTGCGCGGACGAAGTCCAGCAAGTCGGCTTTCTGTGCGTCGCTGAGCGCGAGCTCGCCGCTCGTGAAGAAGAACAGAATGTCGAAACCGCGCAGTGTTTCAGCGTTGATGAGCGACACGTCTTCGGTGGAAACCACTTCGAGCGCGCCTTCGGAACGCCCCGCCATTTCTTCCAGTACCTGGCGGGACGCAGGGATGCTGTCGTGCCGGTATCCCGCTGAATGGGTCACGTAAAGCACGCGTCGGGGCGCCCCGGCCAAGGCGGCCGCGAGGAGCGCCGCTGCAAACAGGAGACGCACCATCATCACGCGCATAGAGCCTCGATCTCGGCCGCTTCGCCGCACTTCGACGCCTTTAGCGCCGGGTCGATATTGCGCAGCAGACCCGACAGCACGGCTCCGGGGCCGACTTCAAGATACCGCTCCACACCCTGCGCCGCAAGCCATCGCATCGATTGCATCCACAGCACCGGATTCGGAACCTGCTCGAAAAGGCCTCGGCGCGCATCGGCGCCGGCCGTGATGGGCTCGGCCGAGTAGTTGTTGACCAGCGGGCAGCGCAGGTCGTGGAACTCCGCCGCGTCGAGGTCCGCCGAGAGCCGCGCCTGCGCCGGTTTCATGAGCGGGCAGTGAAACGGCGCGCTCACCGGCAGCAGCACGGCGCGCTTTGCTCCGGCGGCCTTCGCCAGTTCCATCGCCCGCTTGACGGCGGCCGTGCTGCCCGCGATCACCACCTGATCGGGCGAATTCAGATTCGCCGCCGTGACCACTTCGCCCTCTTCCGCTTCGGCCAGCGCTTCCGCCAAAACGTCCGCGAGCTTCTCTTCCGGCATCTTGAGCAGAGCGGCCATCGCGCCCACGCCGGGCGGAACCGCGTCCTGCATGTACTGGCCGCGCTTCCGAACCAGGCGCAGCGCGTCTGCAAAACGCAGACCGCCCGCCGCAACCACGGCGGAGTACTCGCCAAGGCTGTGGCCTGCGACGAAATCGGCTTCGATCCCCTTTTCAGCAAGAACGGCCGCCGCCGCGGTCGAAACCGTGAGCAGCGCCGGCTGCGTATTCTCCGTGAGCTTGAGCTCTTCCTCCGGACCCTCGAAACAGAGCCTCGAAATGGGAAACTCGAGCGCGCGGTCGGCCTCTTCGAACACGGCGCGGGCCGTTGCATAGGCGTCGGCGAGCGTCTTTCCCATGCCGGCGAACTGGGACCCTTGGCCGGGAAACAGGAATGCGGTCTTAGGCATCTTAGTGAATCGTGCGTGTCTTCCGGTTCATGTAGTCCATGAGCAGATACTGGCCCAGGTTATAAGGCGTCGTGAAATAGGCCTTGCCGCGGCACATCTCGGTTATTTTTTGAACGAAGTTCACGAGCCCGTAATCGCTCGCCAGCATGAACGTATTGATCAGGATGCCCTGCTTCTTGCAGCGGTTCACTTCTTCGAGAGTGCGGCTGATCACGAGTGGATCGAGGCCGAACGCGTTGCGGTAGATGCGCCCGTCCTCAAGCGTCAGGGCCGAGGGCTTGCCGTCCGTGATCATGACGATCTGGCGCATGTCCTTCTTCTCCTGCATCAGAATGCGCTGCGCCAGAATCAAGCCGTCCCGGGTGTTGGTGTAGTAAGGGCCCACCTGCACGCGCGCCAGTTGGCTAAGCGGCAGTTCCTCGGCGGAATCGTGAAACAGCACGCAGCGCAGGCTGTCGCCGGGATATTGCGTTCGGATGAGATGCGCCAGCGCAAGCGCCACTTTTTTCGCGGGCGTGAAGCGGTCCTCGCCATAGAGAATCATGCTGTGGCTGCAATCGAGCATGAGTACCGTCGCGCAGGAGCTTTGATATTCGGACTGGTGCACCTGAAGATCGGAATACTCCAGGTCGATCGGGAACTTCAACCCGCCGCGCCGGATGGCCTTGAACAACGTTTCGCTGACGTCGAGATTGAGCGTGTCGCCGAATTCATACAGCTTCGACGCTCCGGACGATTCGACGCCCGTTGCCAGGTCGCGCGTGTCGTGCCGTCCGAAACTCGATTTACCCAGCGAACCGAGCAGGTCCTTCAGCGTCTTAAAGCCGAGAAAATCGAGCGACTTGTCGGTGACTTCAAAGCGCGCCTGGCCGTCGCGGGCCCCTCCCCCGCCGCCCGGCGCGGTGTCTGAATCAAACTCGCCGCCAGGCTCGCCCATCGTGATGTGCCCGGCCTCGGCCAGTTTCTGCGTCAGCGTGTCGAGCAGCTTCTCCAATTGCTCAGGGGAGAGGTTGCGCAGCTTCTCCATCATCTGCTGCCGCTGCTCGTCCGGAAACAGCGAGCCTTCTTCGAGGGCGCGGCGGATGGCCTCTTTCAGATCGTCGATGGTGTTCTGGCCGTACCGCGAATCGAAGCCGCTTCCGAGAAAGAAATCGGAAAGAGCTTTGAGCAGATCGTCCGCGTCAATTCCGAAGTCTTCCCCGGTATAGCGTGAGTACTTGATCCAGCGCATTGCTTAGGCCCTGCCGCAAAATATGGTATCGATGGGGCCGGCCATCGTGGTTTGTGGCCTGCCACTGGATGCGGATTGCAACGGTTGTTTCATGAGAGGTCCTCAGTTGAATTGGCGGCGCCGCTGCTGCGGCGGCGGCTCCTCGCGCTTCTTCTCCTCGCCCACAAAGCCGCGCTCCTCGCTTCGGCTGATTCGGCGGTGGGCGTACAGACCTTCCAGAACGAACTCGGCGGCCGAAGCGCGCGCGGCGTCCGGTTCGTTCAAACCCAACCCCAGCGCCCGCACTTTCTCCATCAGGCCCTGAATCTGCATCAGCTCGCGCACCATCGAAGCGGAATCCGAATTTTCGTCGAGGCGAAGCGATCCGCCAAGGTCGAACCACTGGATGATGTTCGCGACGTTCACGCCATCGAAATAGTGGTTGTACACGCGGCCAACGGCTTGCCGGATCAATTCGCGGGCCACGGCGTCTCCGCCTTTGAGCTCGCCCTCGTATTCAAGCTCGATCTTTCCGGTGATGGAGGGCAGCGCGGCGTACACATCGAGCACGCGCGGCACGGCGGTATCCTCTCCGGACCTCAGGGCACGCCGCTCGGCGTTCGAAACCACGTTTTCGAGCACTGAGATGGGAAGCCGCTGCGAGACTCCCGAGCGCTTGTCGACGCGTTTGTCTTCGCGCGCGAGGAACGCCAGTTGCTCGACTACTTCGCGAATGAAGTCCGGCACGCGGATCTCGAGCGTCGAGGGGCGGCTCACCCAGGCTTCCTGCTGCGTGATCGCCAGGCCATGCGCGACATCCGAGGGATAATGCGTGCGAATTTCGCTGCCGATGCGGTCTTTGAGCGGCGTGATAATTTTTCCGCGGGCGGTGTAATCTTCCGGATTCGCCGTAAACACCAGCAGCAGATCGAGCGGCAGCCGCACCGGGTAGCCCTTAATCTGCACGTCGCCTTCCTGCATGATGTTGAACAAGCCGACCTGAATTTTGCCGGCGAGGTCCGGCAGTTCATTGATGGCGAAGATTCCGCGATTCGCTCTCGGCAGCAGACCGTAATGGACGGTCAATTCATCCGAAATATCCTGGCCGCGGCGCGCGGCCTTGATGGGGTCGATATCGCCGATCATGTCGGCGATGGTCACGTCGGGAGTGGCGAGCTTCTCCACGTAGCGCTGATCCCTTGCTAGCCACGCGATGGGCGTTTCTTCTCCCTGATCGGCGATCAGGTCGCGGCAGCGCCGGCAAATCGGGGTGTAAGGGTTGTCGTGGATTTCGCAGCCGGCGACATAGGGCAGAGCTTCGTCGAGGAGGGCGGTGAGCATGCGGATGAGCCGCGTCTTGGCCTGTCCGCGCAGTCCCAGCAGAATGAAATTGTGCCGCGACAGGACGGCGTTGACTACTTGAGGGACGACGGTGTCCTCGTAGCCCACGATGCCTGGAAACAAGTCGTCGCCGCGTCCCAGAGCGCCAATGAGGTTGACGCGCAACTCGTCCTTCACGCCCCGCGGGCCGATGACGTCTTCCGAGTAGGCGCTGCGGCGCAACGCGCCCAACGTCCGAGGTAAATCCCAGGTGGCTGATCCCATCTTTTTGTCCTGAAGCCGTCTCCTCAAGAGAAGACTTGATTGTATCGCGAATCGCCGGCCGGTCATTGTTTGGGGTTTGGGAAGGGCGGATGTCGCAGCCTCGTTGTCTGAACTGGTGTCGGAGAATAGCGCAGTCTTATTGCGCACCTGCCTTGGGTGCCTAACGCCGCCGCCCCGAACAAACGAGTCAAACAGGTTCGACTCCTCCCATCAACCCGAAAACCCGCTGTTGTCGATCTTGTTGCAGATGCACTACCAGAGAGGCCGAGTCGCGGACCGCGCGGGTTCCCACGCGGGTGCTTACGACGAGCTTAATCCCAATTTGAATGGAATCCGAGAACCGCCTGCCGGCGTGCAGCGCAAAAAAACGAATGCTTTGACTTTTTGCCATAAGCGCTTCTAGAATGAAGGGCATGAAGCGGGGACTGATCTCGGCTGTGTTGCGCGAAATGGGTCGCAAGGACGGCAGGAAGGGCGGAAAGAATGGCGGCGGGTTTCGGATGGGAGTTCTGACTGCGACCGAACCCTTCGAAACTTGCGCTTAAGGCGGCCCAGGAGCGATGGGCAAAGTCCAAGTCGTGAATCGCGCGATGCGCAAGCCGGTCAACACACCAGTCGAGGCTACTGTTCCTTCAGGCGAGAAAGCGGCTCTGGAACACAGGATCATCCGGGTCCATCCCGACCAGTTATTTCTGGATGAAGAGAATCCGCGATTGACATCCTCCGCATCCGGCACGTCGCAAGAGGAGTTGTTGCGGGTGTTGTGGACCGAGATGGCCGTGAACGAGGTGGCAATCTCAGTGGCAGCCAACGGATTCTTTGAGGAGGAACCTCTCTTCGTCGTTCCAAGGGGGCGGCCCGGAGCCGACGGCAAACAGAATTACACAGTGGTCGAAGGCAACCGCCGCTTGGCTGCGGTAAAGCTCCTCCGAGACGAGAACTTGCGCAAGCGTTTGAAGGCAACGGACATCCAAGGGATTCGGGCCGATCGTGCGCACACGATTGAGACCTTGCCGGTGTCAGTCTATTCGCAAAGAAAAGATCTTTGGCAGTACTTTGGTTTCCGCCACATCAATGGCCCAAAAGCGTGGGACGCCTACAGTAAGGCCCTGTATGTCGCAAAGGTGAACCAAGAGTATGGTATTCCTGTGCGACAGGTCGCTGAGAGTATCGGCGACGAAAACTACACGGTAGAACGGATCTACCGCGGCTATTGCTTATTGCAGCAAGCTGAAGAGCAGGCGGGCTTCTCCAAGGAGGATCGAGTAGCAAATCGCTTCAGTTTCTCCCATCTTTATACAGCTGCTTCCCAGCCGGAGTTTCAGAGGTTTCTCGGCATCACCAAGGAGAATTCGCTTCAGAAGAATCCGGTTCCGAAAAAACATCTGCCGCACCTGAAGGAACTTCTGGAATGGTTGTACGGCAACCGCAGCGAAGGCAAACAACCTGTTGTTCGGACGCAGTTCCCAGACTTGAACTATTTACGCGCGGTTGTGAGCGCCCCTATCGCACTGCATGCTCTTCGCCGAGGGTATCCGATTGAGCGCGCGCACGAAATCAGTGTCGGCGATACAACGCGATTTAGAGAGTCACTTTCGTCCGCCAAAGAAGAGTTGTTACAAGCGAAGGCAACCGTTACCACTGGTTACAATGGCGAGTCAGACTTGTTTCACGTCGCAGAGGACATTTTGGAGGTCGCGCAAGAGCTGACAGAAGAAATGCGTCGCCGATCCAGCAAACCCCGAAAGGATGGTGACCGCTAGGTGCCAGGAATCCGGTTGCCAAAGATGGACGATGTCCTAAAGTGGGCAGACTGGCTGGAGTTGTCCGCCACCCTCAGCGCAGACGGAAACAGCAGTCGCGGCGATTTGGAAGGCGCCCTCAGACTCAGCGCGTATTTCGACAGTCAACAAGCCATCGAGAATCGCTGCAACGACGTGTTCTTGGAACTTGCGGATCGGAGTTCCTCCGCGGGGGCTGCGTACCCGTTTAGCGTCAACGCCAGCTTGCTCGATGCTAAGGGCGAGGTTAAGGACTATCTGGCATACTTCTTCTGCCTGTGCCTGTCGTATGCGGGCTGGAGCAAGAAGAAAGGTCAGGGACAGGCCGCCGCCCGCATGTTCGAGGAGCTCTCGTGTATTGCGGCCCAGTCCTACGTTGGCGGCGAAACGGCGAGGTTTGCATCTCCACGAAGAGGGGGTATTTCGGGTCTCCCGAAGAGTTTCAAACAAGCCATTGCCGCTCTGGCTGCGCAGATGGCGGAAGGTGGAGGCTACCGCGATAGGCCGCCGCGATCCACGAAGGATGATGCACTTGACGTAGTGGCTTGGCGCCACTTTGCAGATCGGCTTCCAGGAAAGCTGGTGCTCGTCGGGCAATGCGCTTCCGGCGACGATTGGGCGGATAAACTCAATGACCTCAATCCAGTCGCCTTTACAGATGAGTGGATGATCCAGCCGATTATCAGCCCAATGCTTCGCGCCATGTTTATCCCGCATAGAGTACGGCGAGACAAATGGGAACATTGCTGCAGGAGAGCGGGTCTTATCTTCGATCGCTGCCGCCTAGCCCACTGGGTGCACAACGGAGCGCCAGTACCGATGGATGCGCACCTTGCGTGGACGACGAAGTGTTTGGCAGAGGTCGTTGTGTGAACAGGAATAGGCTGCATTCGCTATGCCCCTATTTCGCCATGTTCCCGGAGACATTTGCCCGTGATCAGCTTGAAGCTCATACCAAGCCTGGCGATCTTGTCTTTGACCCGTTTTCCGGTCGCGGTACAACTCTTCTTCAATCGTTGCTAATGGGGAGGCGAGCGGTCGCGGCCGACATCAACCCGGTTGCGTATTGCATCAGCGGTGCAAAGGCTACGGTTCCCAGGCTTTCCTCAGTCCTGAGGAGGTTAGAAATCCTAGAGAGCCAGTTTGATCCGGCTTGCGAGGAGTCAGTCGGTAAGTCCTTGCCTGAGTTTTTCTCACATGCCTACGCTTCCGCTGTGCTTTCGCAAATACTCTTCCTCCGGCACTCACTCACGTGGCGGCGAAATCATGTTGACAGATTCATTGCTGCTCTCGTGCTTGGCTCTTTGCACGGCGGGATGGACAAGTCACCTTCCTATTTCAGCAATCAGATGCCGCGCACGATCAGCACCAAGCCGGGTTACTCAATACGCTACTGGCTGCGACACAAGCTGCTGCCGCCCTCAAGAGACGTATTTGACATATTGCGGAAGCGAGCGGCGTACCGTCTGAGTGCCGAGGTTCCTTTATTGCGGGGGTCGGTCGCTCTCACGGACGCGCGCAAAGCGTCAGAAGTTTTTGCGAAGTTCAAGAATCAGGTCAATCTCATCGTGACATCCCCGCCCTACCTGGATGTCACACGCTACGAAGAGGACCAGTGGCTCCGGCTCTGGTTTCTTGGGCACGCGCCCTTCCCGACGTATTCCCAGGTCAGCGTGGACGACCGACACACAGCACCGACGAAATACTGGGAATTTCTGCGCTCGGTTTGGAGTGGAGTAGCCGGCATGCTGGCGCCGAAGAGCATCATGATCTGCCGCATCGGCACAAAGCATCAGTCTATTGAAGATCTGACGAACGGTCTATCGTTGAGCTTGAGAGGAGTTTTCCCGGACCTTCGTTCGCTACGGCCGGCGGTCGTGTCGAACATCCGAAATCGTCAAACGGAGTACTTTCACCCTGGAACGACTGGTTGTCTCCGCGAGGTGGACTTCGCATTTCAGCTCACATAGGATCCGTCGGGCGAAAAGGCCCGCGGATTCGAGCCCGCCCGTTGTCGATAGCACAGGAACTGTTGATGATCTCTCCTGCTCGTGCCTCCATGCTCAACAGGGTTCAGCGACCTCAGCGGGACAGTTGCATTTCCTTGAAACACAAGTGCTCGGAAAATGGGGCATCCTCAGAGCGCGGTGGGAGCCAACTTGGGCGTGGGTTGTCGAGCGTTAAATCGACCCGTCCGACAAATAAGCAAATAGAATACGGGGCTGTGGTGAAATAAGCCTACTTCGCAGTCGCTCGATACTCATTGGCGCCGGGCGGCGCTGGTTCGACGTAAGCCGGGCGATCGCTCTTGCGATCCTAGCGAACGGTGGGCCTGAGCGCGTGGTGGAAATCGTCCGGCGCGCCAACCATCTGAGGGTGCGGAACGGCAGCGAGTGCTGGCCCAGTTGGTGTTGCTTTGCGGGTTGCGGCAGGTAACGGGAAGGCGCACAACGGAGTTGAAGACTATGGGCACACTGATTAATATCGCCAAGAACGAAATTCTGAGGGACTTGATCCGAGACGGCCAGGCGAGTATCGTCCGCGTACAACTGGAGACGAAATTCGGTAAGTTGCCCAAGTGGGTGGATGAGCGTCTGGGTCACGCGAAGTTGTCCGACGTCGAACGGTGGTCGATAAGACTCCTTACCGCCGATACGCTCGAAGGCGTGCTCGGCAAGAGGTAAGCTCCTCGTGGCGCCGGGGCTGCGCGGTCGGTACGTCTACACGGTCCTTTCGCCTCTAGCGCGCGTCGCCGGAGCGTGAATCCACTTACGCCTTCACCGTCAGTCCCGCGATTGAAACGGTTGATCCCCCGCCGCATCCAGTACAATGCCCTGGAGGAACCATGTTCACCGCCACCGACGGCCTTATTCTGCCCAGTACCACCACCGGGTCTTTCCCCCGCCCGCGCTGGTTCGACGTGAGCCTTTGGGGCCGCTCTCTCGACACCTGCATGCTCGACATTCGTTTCCGCGAGAAGTTTCAGGACGCCCTCGCCGTACTCATCAGCGACCAGGAGCGCGCCGGACTCGACATTCTCACGCATGGCGATTTCCACGTCGATGAAGACATGGCCGGCCGCGCCTGGCACCACTACCCGCTTCAGCGTTGGGCCGGTTTCGAAGGCGACCATCTGCAGCCGCAAGCGACCACCGCGCCTTGGCTCCACTATCCGCCCGGCACGCTGCTCAACGAGATCTATACCGGCTGGCGGTGGCCGCGCGTCGTGGACAAGATCGAGCATCGCCCGCTCGACTATCCGAAGTTGTGGCGGCTCGCTCAGGGGAAGACGCGGAAGCCAGTCAAGTTCGGCACCTGCTGCTCTCAGGTGATGGCGCTCTTCCTCGACATCCATACGCCGAAATATAAGGACAAGCGCGAGGTGATCTGGGATATGGCGGTGGCGATGAATACGGAGCTTCTCGCCCTGCGCGACGCCGGGTGCCGCTCGATCCAAATCGAGGAACCGACGTTTCACTTCATGGCGAACACCTACGGCAAAGATCACGACGAGGTGAAGTTCATGATCGACGCATTCAACCGCGAGGTTCAGGGGCTCGACGACGTGGAACTTTGGATACACACCTGCTGGGGGAATCCGAACATGCAGCGCGTGATGGAGGATACGAGTTACGCGAACTCGATTGAGATCTACCTGGAGCGATGCCGCGGCGACGTCTGGACGCTCGAAATGAAGGATCGCGATCAGCGGGATCTGGAGCTGTTCGAGCCCTTCAAGAACGATCTTAAAAAGAAAATCTGTATAGGGGCCGTGAGTCATCGGATGCTCCAGGCCGACCGGCCCGAGGATGTGGCCGGCGAAATCCGCAAGGCGCTGAAGTACATACCGGCCGAGCAGTTGATCGTATCGAGCGATTGCGGTTTCGGACGGCAGGGCTGTAATCGCGAAATCGCGTTTTACAAGGCGAGCGCGATTGCGCAGGGCTGCAACATTGTGAGGAGCGAGCTCGGGTTGCCGGTGACGCGCGTTCCAGCCGCCGATCCCGCGCTGCAGATCGACGTTGTGCCTGGCCGGTAAGGCTGGCCTAACTTCTGATCTCCTCCAGCCAAGCGCCTGCAAAGGCGGTCTCGACCCAAGATACGTTGCCCAAGTATTCCGCTACCGCTACCCGCCCCCCACAAACATCACGAGCTCCACTTCCGCGCCCGCAGCCAACTCCGTCTCTGCCCACCGCGTCCGCTTGACGATCTTTCGATCGAACTCGACCGCGAGCCTTTCCGGGTCGAGCTCAAGCGTCCGTATCAGGCCAAGAATCGTCTCTCCGGCCTTCACGGCGCGCCGCTCTCCGTTCAAAACGATGTCGATTTCAAGCGCGTTGGTTGACACGTGATTTCTCCACTCATTATAGTTATATTTACCGTCGCTTTTCGTTTCCCGTGAATCTTAACCTGAATGCCCAGCAGCTATAACGAAATCTACTTTCCCGTCCTGCTTCAGGCGGCGATCGCCATGGGAATTGCCGGGCTTATCCTCGGAATGTCATATCTCTTGGGGAAGAAGGTCCGCAATCGCGTGAAGGACCTCCCCTACGAGTGCGGTATCGACCCCACCGGCAACGCCCGCGAACGCTTCAGCGTCAAGTTCTACCTGGTGGGAATGCTCTTCATCCTGTTCGACATCGAAGCGATCTTCCTCTACCCGTGGGTGGTGGTTTACCGCGAATTCAAGATGTTTGCCTTCCTCGAGATGCTGGTTTTTATCGTGCTCGTGTTCGCAGGCTATTTTTATATCTGGAAGAAGGGCGCGCTCGACTGGTCGGAAGGCATCAAGGGACCGAATGCTCGTTGAAGGCAACCCGGTTGACGATCAGCTCTCCGACCGAAAGCTGAGCGAGGAGCTGGGCGCATTTGACGCCGCGGCCGTGCTCGCCGAAAAGCGGGATCTGGGCGAGTTGACTCTCGAGATTGCGCCGGAAAAACTGGTAGCCGTGTGCGCGCACCTCAAAGCGGTGTGCGGTTTTGAGCGATTGAGCGGCATTACGGCGGTTGATCGCTATCCGGCCGAACCGCGGTTCGAAATTGTGTACCATCTGCACTCCGTCTCCCGCAATGAGCGCGTCCGGCTGAAGTGCCGGCTGCCTGGCGAAGACGCTGAGATCGATTCCGCCACCGCCGTCTGGCGTTCCGCCAACTGGTACGAGCGTGAAGTGTTCGACCTGTTCGGCGTCCGTTTCCGCAACCATCCGGACCTGCGCCGGATCATGCTTCCGGAAGATTGGGAAGGGCACCCCCTTCGCAAGGACTATCCGGTTCAAGGGTACAAGTGAGCGATTCCGAGACATCGGCGGTTCTCGCAACGCCCCCTGAGAGCGACGCCCGGGCCGACAATGTAAAGCCCCGCCGCATGACGCTCAACATGGGGCCCCAGCACCCGTCGACGCATGGCGTTCTGCGCCTCGAACTCGAGCTTGAAGGGGAGACGGTCCGCAGTTGCCGTCCGGATATCGGTTACCTGCACACGGGCATCGAGAAGCAGTGCGAGGCGCTGACCTATCAGCAGGCGGTGACCCTGACCGACCGCGTCGACTACCTCGCGCCCCTCTCGAACAACCTGTGCTACTGTCTTGCGGTCGAGAAACTGCTGAGTCTCGAAATTCCTCCGATGGCGCAATGGACGCGAGTCCTGCTCACGGAGCTGACGCGCCTCAACAGCCATCTGGTGTGGCTCGGCACGCACGCGATCGACATCGGCGCGATGTCGGTGTTTCTCTATTGTTTCCGCGAGCGCGAAGATATTCTTCGCATTTTTGAGCTCTTCTCCGGCCAGCGGATGATGACGAGCTACTTCCGCGTCGGTGGGCTTGCTTTAGCGCCCCCCAGGGGCTGGCAGGCGCGCGTGAAGACCTTCATCGATTCGTTCCCGTCGAAGGTGGACGAGTACGAAGACCTGCTCACGAACAACCGGATCTGGATTAATCGCACCCGCGGCGTGGGCTACATTTCGCTCGAAGATATGCTCGATCTGGGAATCACCGGACCCATGCTGCGCGCCGCCGGCCTCAACTGGGATACGCGCAAATCCGCTCCTTATTCGAGCTACGAGAAGTTCGATTTTGAAGTGCCCACGCGGACGGAGAACGACGTCTACGCCCGCTACCAGGTGCGCGTTGAAGAGATGCGGCAAAGCTGCCGCATCGTCAGGCAAGCGCTCGAAGGCATGCCCGCGGGTCCGCACACGGCCGATGCTTCGAAGGTGGTTCTGCCGGAGCGCGAGCGCATGAAGACGCAGATGGAAGCGCTCATCTATCACTTCAAAATCGTGACGGAAGGTTTCGGCGTGCCGGAGGGCGAGGTCTATCAGGTGATCGAATCGCCGCGCGGCGAGCTCGGCTACTACGTGGTGAGCGACGGCACCGCGAAGCCGTACCGCGTGCATATCCACGGCCCGAGTTTCGGGAATTTGCAGGCCGTTCCGAAGCTGGTTGAGGGCATTTTACTCGCGGATGTGATCGCCTCGATCGGCAGCATGGATTTTGTTCTGGGAGACACCGACCGTTAATGACCCTCTCGCCTCATTTGGAAGCGAAGTTCGCGAAACTGCTGACCAGCTATCCGCCCGGCCGGCAGCGGTCGGCGATGATTCCGATGCTGATGTTCGCGCAAGACGAGTTGGGGCAAGTGACGCAGGAGTTGGTCGAGGAGGTCGCGCGGCGGATCGGCTGCACGCCCTTGCAGGTGGAGGAGGTGTTGACCTATTACTCCATGCTGCACAAGAAGCCTCTCGGCAAGTATCACGTGCAGATCTGCACCAACATTAGCTGCATGCTCACCGGCGGTGCGGAGCTTTGGGAGCACGCCTCCGGAAAGCTGCGCATCGGCCACAGGGAAGTTGCGGCCGATGGCTTCTTTTCGCTCGAAGAAGTGGAGTGCATCGGCGCTTGCTCGTGGGCCCCGGCCATCCAGGTCAACTACGACTTTCACCATCACGTGACGCCCGAAAAACTCGACCGGCTGCTGGCGGGGTTGAGGAGCGCGAATGCTGTATAACGAGCCGAGTCCGCACGAGGTGAAGGTGCTGACCAGGCGATTCGGCCTGGCGGATTCCGCGTCGATCAAGACCTATCTCAAGACCGACGGCTACGTGGCGTTTGAAAAAGCGCTGAAGATGAAGCCTGAGGAAATCATCGAGGAAGTCAAGGTCTCGAATCTTCGCGGCCGCGGCGGGGCCGGGTTTCCCACGGGCTTGAAGTGGAGCTTCGTTCCCAAAACGTCGCCGAAGCCGAAGTACATCGTGGTCAACGCGGACGAGAGCGAGCCGGGAACCTGCAAGGACCGCTTGCTCATCGAGAACGATCCGCACCAGCTGATCGAAGGCATGCTGATCGCCGCTCTTTCGGTTGACGCGCACGCGGGCTACATCTACATTCGCGGGGAATATCGCTATCTGATCGACATCATGGATAAGGCGATCGCCGAAGCCTACGAGCACGGCTACCTCGGCAGGAATCTGCTGGGATCGGCCTTCCATTTCGACGCCTTCACGCACACCGGCGCCGGCGCATACGAGTGCGGCGAGGAATCGGCGCTGCTCGAATCGCTTGAAGGAAAGCGCGGCGTCCCCCGCATCCGGCCGCCGTTTCCAGCGGTGGTCGGCGCATTCCAGAGCCCGACGATTCTAAATAACGTCGAGACCTTTTGCGCCGCGCCGGCGATCCTTCGCGATGGAGGCGCCGCTTTCGCAGCGCTGGGCGTTCCCAAGGCCGGCGGCACGAAACTGACTTGCCTTTCGGGACATCTGAACAAGCCCGGCGTGTACGAGCTGCCCCTCGGATTTCCCGTGAAGAAGATGATTGAGGAAGTCGGCGGGGGCATTCGCAACGGTAAAAAGCTGAAAGCCTTCGTGCCGGGCGGATCGTCCTGCCCCGTTCTCACCGCCGCCGAGTGCGAAGGTCTCACCATGGATTACGACGCGCTCGCCAAGGTCAAATCGATGCTCGGTTCTGGCGGCGTCGTGGTGATGGACGAAGATACCTGCATAGTCAAAGTCGCGCTCCGCGTGATGCGTTTCTATGCGCACGAGAGCTGCGGGTGGTGTATTCCCTGCCGCGAAGGTACGGCGTGGCTGCGCAAACTGTTGCAGCGTTTTCACGATGGACATGGACAGCGCAGCGACATCGTTCTAATCGGCGATCTGGCGAAAAATATGCTCGGACGCACGTTCTGTCCCCTCGGCGACGCGGCGGCGATGCCCACTATCTCCTTCGTTGAGAAGTTTCGCGACGAATTCGAAGCGCATCTGGACGGGCGGCCGTGTCCTTACGAACCGGCTAACCGCCTGGCGGCTCACTTGGTGGCTCAATAAATGGCCGCGCCGGTGAAACTTACCATCGACGGAAAAGCCGTTGAGGCCGCGCCGGGCACGCTGGTCATCGACGCGGCGAAGCTCGTGGGCATCAATATCCCCTCGTTCTGCTATTACGAGGGGCTTACTCTCCAGGCCGCCTGCCGCATGTGCCTGGTTGAGGTGGAGAAGGCGCCGAAATTGCTGGCCGCCTGCACGCTTCCAGTGGCGGAAGGCATGGTGGTTCGCACCGAAACGCCCGTGGTCGCCGAAGCGCGCAAGTATACGCTCGAATTTCTCCTCACGAATCATCCGCTCGATTGCCCGGTCTGCGACAAGGGCGGCGAGTGCGAATTGCAGGACATGGTGTTCCGCTACGGCGCGGGCGAGAGCCGCTACTCGGAGAACAAACTCCACGTCGACGAGAAGCAGTGGTCGCCGGTCGTTTTTTATGACGGTCCGCGCTGCATCCTTTGTTTCCGCTGCGTGCGCATCTGCAGCGAGGGCATGGGCGTCGGCGCGCTCGGTATAGTGAATCGCGGCGCGGTGTCCGAGATCGCACCGAACCACGGGGATCACCTCGAATGCGACGAGTGCGGCATGTGTATCGACATCTGCCCGGTCGGCGCGCTCACGAGCGGAACGTATCGTTATAAGACGCGGCCCTGGGAGATGGATCACGTCGGCACCATCTGCACCCACTGCTCGAACGGCTGCAAGACGACCCTCGGCGTGCGTAACGGTCAGATCATCCGCGGCAACAACCGCGACCGCTCGGGAATCAACGGCGAGTTTCTTTGCATCAAGGGCCGCTACGGTTTCGATTTCACCGATCATCCGGAACGGTTGCAGTCTCCGCTGATGAGGGTGAACGGGAAGCTCGAAGCGGCGTCCTGGTCGGTCGCGCTGGCCGCGGTGGCGAAGAAATTCAGCGAGGTCCGCGCGCGCCACGGCAGCTTCGGGGTTATCGGCTCCACGCACACGACGAACGAAGAGAACTACTACTTGCAGAAGTTCGCCCGAAGCGTGCTGGGCACGAATCACATCGATCATCACCGCTCAGGCGACGTCGTCACGCTGCTCGACGCGTTGAGCGGAACGGCGGGCTCGCTTTCGACTACCGCCGATCTCTACGAAAGGAAAGCCGTGCTGGTGGTGGGCGCGGATCTTTCGTCGCAGCAGCCTTTCCTCGCGTTCCAGATCCGCGCCAACTATCGCCACCATCAGGCGCGCGTTTACGTCGTCACCGAAAATGAGGTAAGGGAAGACGGCATCGCCGCGGCAACGGTTCGCGTGGACAAGGGCGGGGAATTGGCGGGCGTCCATTCTCTCGCCGAAAAGCTCAAGACCGAATCCGAGCTCGTGATCGTCTTCGGCGACTCGATCAAGGGCGAGGCCGTTCGCGAACTGGTCGCCTTCGGAAACTCGCTCGGCATCCCCGTAAAATATGTTGCGCTCGTCGATTACTCGAACTCGCGCGGCGCGCTCGACATGGGCCTGGTACCTGAATTGCTGCCCGGCTATCAGCCGTCGAATCAGCCCGGAATGACCGTCGGCGAGATGCTCGAGAGCGAGTCGCTCGAGGTCCTCTGGGTGGTGGGCGCGAATCCCCTTGAAAGCGCCGCGATGAAAGCGAAGGACGCGTTTGTCGTGGTGCAGGAGATGTTTCTTACGGAGACCGCGCAGCGGGCTGACATTGTGCTGCCGGCGGCATCCGCCTATGAGAAGACCGGCACGGTCACAAACGTCACGGGCGAAGTGCAGCGACTGAAGACCGGGCCGTCTACCATGGGCGCGAAGCCGGATCTCGAAATCATCGGTCTGATTGCCCGCGACATGGGCCTCGCAGCCGCCGTGGGCCCGTGGATCGCCGATAAGGTTTTCGAGGAAATTCGCGCAACGGTCAAAGGCTATTCCGTGCCGATGGCCATCATTTCGGCCGGCGGCGCGGCCCACACCATGCCCGTCAACGGGCGCATTCCGGTGGAAAGCAGGCCCGATCTCATCCATTCAAGCCGCGACAACTTGTTCACGTCCGGTACGCTCGGGCGCTATTCGAAAATGCTGGGCTCTGTGATGGAAGGACGCCAAGCCTGATGGATTTCTTCCTTCTCAGCCTCGTGAAAGCCGGTGTCGTCGCCGCCGTGCTTCTGACGACGCTCGCTTACCTGCAATGGGTGGAGCGCAAGGTGATTGCGCACATCCAGCTTCGCATGGGTCCCTCCCGTGTGGGCCCGCACGGCCTGCTGCAACCGCTCGCGGACGTCATCAAGCTCATCACGAAAGAAGACCTGATCCCGCCGCACGTCAACAAATTCCTCTACCTTCTCGCCCCGTTTCTGGCGATGACGATGGCTCTCATCTCGATCTCGATTATTCCGTTCGGCGGCGAGATCGAAGTCTTCGGCACGAAGACCTGGATGCAGCTCACCGACCTCAATATCGGCGTGCTCTTCATTCTCGCCGCGTCGTCGATGGGCGTCTACGGCATTGCGCTCGCCGGCTGGGCGTCGAACAACAAGTACGCGCTACTCGGCGGACTGCGCAGCTCGGCGCAGATGATCAGTTACGAGCTTCCCATGTCGCTCGCGATCGCCGCGCCGCTGCTGCTCCTCAACACGCTTAGCCTGCGCGAGATCGTCCAGATGCAATCCGGCTACGCGTTCGGAATTGTGCCGCGGTGGAGCGTTTTTCAGGGGCCATTCCCCCAGGTAATCAGCTTCTTCGTATTCCTGATTGCCGGTTTCGCCGAAACCAACCGCATTCCGTTCGATCTGCCGGAAGCCGAGAATGAGCTCGTCGCCGGTTTCCACACCGAGTACAGCAGCATGAAGTTCGCCGCGTTTTTCATGGCCGAGTACGCGAACATGATCACCATCGCGGCCATGACGACGATCCTGTTTCTAGGCGGGTGGCATCCGATCTTCCCGGCCGCGTATGGCGCGGACTTCGTCGCGCCGCTGATTTTCGCGATCGCCGCGGGCGTCTGCTTCTATCACGGATTGCATCCGGCACGGCGGTTCGACCGCATCACGCTCCCTGTTTTCGGATTCGTCTTCGCGGCCATGGCGGCGGCGTTCCTGATTCCCGCGCTTCACGATGCGCTCATCCCGCTGTTCTGGTTCGCCGCAAAGACCGGTTTTCTCCTTTTTGTTTTTATCTGGATTCGCGGCACGCTCCCCCGGTTCCGCTACGATCAACTGATGAATTTCGCATGGAAGTTCCTGTTTCCCGTGGCGTTGATTAACCTGCTTGTAACCGGGTTGATGGTCGCCTTGTTCTAAAATGAGCGTGCTCTGATATGGACGTCATTCTCTTTCTCGCCTTCGCCACGATCGCCGTCGTCTGCGGCGTCAACGTGGTCTTGCAGACGCATCCCATCTCGAGCGCCGTCTCCCTCATCGGCGTCATGGGATCGCTCGCCGTGCTCTACCTTCTGTTGGGCGCGGAGTTCATCGCCGCCGCGCAGGTGATCGTCTATGCGGGCGCAATCATGGTGCTGTTCCTGTTCGTGATCATGCTCCTGAACGCCGGGGAGGAAACCCGGCGAGGCCGCTCGCGACTGGTGCAATTCCTCGGTCTGCCGCTGCTCGTCACGCTACTCGGCCTGTTCAGTTATCTTGTCCTTCGCCTCTTCCCGAACGCCTCCCACGTGCGTTTCGGCGCGTTCCAGGGCGGCACGCCGGCCAAGTTCGGCCGCGTCTTGTTCACCGAATTTCTGCTTCCCTTTGAGGTCACCTCAGTGCTCATCCTGATCGCCATTCTCGGAGCCATCGTCCTCGCCCGCAAGGAGATCGAATGATGACCGGCGTTCCCCTTTCCTGGTATCTGATTCTGAGCGTCGTGCTGTTTTCGCTTGGCGTGGCGGGCTTCCTGTTCCGGCGCAACATCATTACGATCTTCATGTCGATCGAGCTGATGCTCAACGCCGTCAATCTCAGCTTCGTAAGCTTTTCTTACGAGCTGAAGTCCGTGAACGGCCATCTCTACACGCTCTTTGTGATGGTGGTGGCGGCGGCGGAGGCGGCGGTGGGCCTCGCGATTATCCTGACGGTGTTCAAGAATCGCGGCACGCTTAACGTCGACGAGTTGAACTCGTTGAAAAACTAATGCTTCTTTGGCTAATCCCGATCTTCCCCCTGGCCGGTTTCGTCATCAACGGAATCTTCGGCCGCAGCAGGTCGAAGGCCTTTGTCAATACGGTCGCCATCGGCTCGGTGTTGCTGAGTTTCGCCTGGGTCGTCAAGACGCTTCTCGCCCTCGGCGAGCTTGAGACCGCGCACATCGAGCGTTACTTTACCTGGATCGAGAGCGGCGAACTCCGCATCGGCATGGACCTCGCCGTCGACCGCCTCACAGCCGTGATGCTCCTCGTCGTCACCGGGATCGGCTCCATCATCCACGTCTACGCAACCGGCTACATGGCCCATGAAGACGGCTATTACCGCTTCTTCTCCTACATGAACCTGTTCATGTTCTTCATGCTGGTTCTGGTGCTCGGCGGGAACTATCTGATCCTGTTCGTCGGATGGGAAGGCGTGGGACTGTGCAGCTACCTGCTCATCGGCTTCTACTACCTTCGCAAGAGCGCCACCAATGCCGGGAACAAGGCTTTCATCGTCAATCGAATCGGCGATTTCGGCTTTTCGCTTGCCATGTTCCTGATCGTGATCTCGTTCAACTCGCTCGATTTCGGCACGGTTTTCAGCCAGGTGAATCGATCGGGTGTGAATGGAACCAGTGAGGCCGCCATGACCACCATCGCGCTCTTACTCATGGTGGGCGCGTGCGGTAAGTCCGCGCAGTTCCCGTTGTACGTCTGGCTTCCCGACGCCATGGAAGGCCCCACGCCCGTCTCCGCGCTGATCCACGCCGCGACAATGGTGACGGCGGGCGTCTACATGGTGGCCCGCTCGTGGCCCATCTATATGCACGCGCCCGGCGCGATGAACGTAGTGGCGCTCATCGGTTTATTTACCGCAGTCTTCGCCGCGACCATCGGCCTCGCGCAGAACGACATCAAGAAGGTGTTCGCCTACTCCACGGTTTCGCAGCTCGGCTACATGTTTCTCGGACTCGGAAGCGGCGCTTTCTCCGCCAGCATCTTCCATCTGATGACGCACGCGTTTTTCAAAGCGCTGCTCTTCCTTGGCGCGGGCAGCGTGATCCACGCCTGTAGCGGGGAGCAGGACATGCGCCACATGGGCGGCCTGCGCACCAAGATCCCCTGGACCTGCTGGACCATCTTCTGCGCCGCCATCGCAATTGCCGGTATTCCCCCGTTTTCCGGATTTCACAGCAAGGACGCCATTCTGCTCGCCGCGCATCATCACGCGCCGTGGATGTACTGGGTGGGCGTCGTGACCGCCGCCATGACGGCATTCTACGTATTTCGCGCCTTCTTCATGACCTTCTTCGGCAGCTACCGCGGCCATCATCATCCGCACGAGTCGCCCGCATCCATGATCGGGCCGCTGGTGGTTCTCGCGCTGCTCTCTCTTGGCGGCGGCTACATCGCAATTCCCCATTTTCTGGACAAGTTTTTCCCCATCATGGAAGAGGCGCACGACGCCACGCTGGTCGCGATCTCCGTCGCCGCGGGCGCGCTCGGTATCGGGTTCGCCGCGTTGCTCTATGTTTTCAAGCCGGGCCTTCCCGATTCCATCGTTGCCAGCCTTCGATCGCTCCATTCCCTCGTCTACAACAAGTATTGGGTTGACGAGATCTATGACCTTCTGGTCGTGAAACCTCTCGTCGGCATTTCGCGCGTCGGGCTTTGGAGAATCGCCGACGCCGGAATCATCGACGGCATCGCAAACGGCGTCGGCGGACGCGCCCAAGGTATCGGACGCGCCCTGCGTCTGATTCAATCGGGCAACATCCGAAGTTACGCCACCTGGGTCGTGGCAGGCTCGATCGCCATGATCGTGGCGATGGGCCTCGTCGGAGGCTCGCGGTGACGCTCCTCGACGCGCTCCTCTTCCTGCCGCTCGCGGGCTTCGCGCTCCTGCTTTTCCTGCCGCGCGCACAAAGCGAGAACATCCGCTTGACGGCGCTCGCCGTGTCCTTGGCTGTATTTCTGGGCTCCCTCGGCCTGCCGTTTCTGTTTGAAACACTTTCGACAGACTTCGTTTGGATCGAGTCGCCCAACATTCACTATCACGTCTCGCTCGACGGCATCAGCCTCTGGCTCGTCCTCCTCACAACCGTGCTCACGCCGATAGCGATCCTGATTTCGTGGCGCAGCATTCAGGACAGGATCAAGGAATACTACGCCTTTCTCCTCCTTCTCGAGTTCGGGCTCATCGGCGTCTTCATCGCCCAGGACCTGTTCCTATTCTACGTGTTTTGGGAAGTGTCTCTGGTTCCGATGTACTTCCTGATCGGCATCTGGGGCCACGAACGGCGGATCTACGCCGCGGTCAAGTTCTTCCTCTTTACGATGGCCGGCAGCGTCCTGATGCTCGCGGCGATCATCTACCTGTACAACAAGGCGGAGACGTTCGACTACGCATTGATCCTGCAAGCCCTCTCGACCGGGAAGCTGGCGCTTAGCGCCGCCGAGCAAATGGCGCTGTTTCTGGCTTTCTTCCTGGCGTTTGCGATCAAGGTTCCGTTGTTCCCGCTGCATACCTGGCTGCCGGATGCGCACGTCGAAGCGCCCACGGCAGGCTCCGTAATGCTGGCCGCCGTCATGCTGAAAATGGGCACATATGGGATCATCCATTTCTGCGTGCCGATGTTCCCCCGCGCCGCGCATGAGTGCGCACCGTGGATCGTGAAGCTCGCCATCATCGGCATCGTCTACGGCGCGCTAGTGGCGCTTGTCCAGCCGAACATGAAGAAACTTGTGGCGTACTCTTCGGTCAGCCACCTTGGCTTCGTGGTTCTGGGAATCTTTTCCTTCACGCAGCAAGGCATGGACGGCGCGGTCTATCAGATGCTCAACCACGGCATCTCGACCGGCGCACTCTTCGTCCTGGTCGGTTTCATGTACGAGCGCCGGCACTCGCTTGAAATCGCCGACTACGGCGGCGTTGCCCCCTACGCGCCCTGGCTCTCCACCGTGTTTCTCATCACGACTCTGGCCAGCATCGGCCTCCCCACGCTTAACAATTTCGTAGGCGAATTTCTGGTCCTGCAAGGCGCGGCGATCGCCAATTTCAAGTGGGCCGTCTATGCCGCCCTCGGCGTGATTCTCTCCGCATGCTACATGCTCTGGCTCTACCAGCGCACGTTCTACGGAGAGGCGTCGGAAGTGATCAAACATCACATGCCCGATTTGACCGGCCGCGAATGGGCCGCGATGCTTCCGCTGCTGCTCTTGATGGTCTGGATGGGGACGTACACGAAGACGTTCCTGCCGCCCATCAGCGCCTCGACGGCCCGCATCCTGGTTGGCACGGAATCGAGCAAACGAATCCGCGTGGCGGCCCCACGAGCAAACACGCTTCTCGCGAAGGAGGCCGCCGATGTCCGTTGACGACGCCATTCGCTTCCTCCCCGAACTGATCCTGATCCTCGCGGCCACGCTGATCATGGTGTGCGATCCGCTTACCTCGACGCACCGTAAGAGCACGCTCGCCGTGCTTGCGTTCGTGGCGCTCCTCGCCGCCCTCGCGGCTACCGCCTATTCGTCCACAGACCCCGGCAAGGCATTCTTCGGAATGATCGTCGTCGATGGATTCGCCACCTTCTTCCGCGCCATCGTCATCGTCGTCGGCCTCCTGACCGTACTCTCTTCGAACCGCTTTCTCGAACGCGAAGGAGCGAACTCGGGTGAATTCTACGCCCTGCTGCTGTTCTCCATCTCCGGACAGTCGATGATGGCGGCGTCGAACGAGCTGATTATCCTTTTCATCGGTCTTGAAATCTCGTCCATCGCATCGTACGTAATGGCGGGATTCCTGCGCGACGACTCCCGCGCCAACGAATCCGCCCTCAAGTATTTTCTGCTCGGCTCGTTCGCTTCCGCGTTCCTGCTCTACGGAATCGCTCTCGTCTACGGCGTCACGGGCGCAACCAACCTCAGCGATATCGGCTCCCGGATGCAGCCCGATTCCCTCCTCGGTGGCGTTGCCGCCGCGCTCATGTTCGTCGGCTTCGGCTTCAAGATCTCGGGAGCGCCCTTTCAGATGTGGGCCCCGGACGTCTATCAGGGCGCGCCCACTCCGGTTACCGCGTTCCTCTCGGCGGGTCCCAAAGCTGCCGCGTTCGCCGTTTTCGTGCGCGTCTTCACCGTCGCCTTCGGCAACATCGGCGACCGTTGGGAACCTCTAATTTGGATCTCCGCGCTGCTCTCGATGACCATTGGAAACTTCGCCGCGCTCGGCCAGACGAACGTGAAGCGCATGCTTGCCTACAGCTCGATCGCGCACGCCGGATACGTCTTGGTTGCGATCACCGCGCGCTCGGAATCGGGAGTCGCCGCGGTGATGTTCTATCTGGGCGCTTACGCTCTCATGAACGTCGGCGCGTTTACCGTGGTCGGCCACATCTCGCGGAAAGGCGAGCGCTACCTGCGCGTCGAGGACCTTTCCGGACTCGGCGTGCGGCAGCCTCTGACGGCCGCGATGTTCTCGATTTTCCTGCTCTCCTTCATCGGCGTCCCGCTAACCGCCGGCTTTTTCGGCAAGTTCTACATCTTCAAAGCCGCGCTTCAATCGGATCTCATCTGGCTCACCGTTCTCGGACTCCTGAACAGCGCCGTCGCCGCATATTACTACCTGCGCGTGCTGGTCGTGATGTACATGCAGGAGCCGGGCGAAGCGGTGAACGAGGTCGAGCCTCTCTCGCCCGCGCTGCGCCTGTCGCTCATTTGCTCCGCCGCCGGAACTTTGATACTCGGCATCTTCCCTTCCGGGGCGCTGCATTTCGCCGTGAAATCCGCCGTCTTGAAATAGATGACCCCTCATCGGATCGCGGTTCTGCCGGGAGACGGCATCGGACCGGACGTGATTGCCGAGGCCTTGAAGGTCCTTCGCGCGGTCGAAGACCGCATGGCCCGCCCTTGCGAGTTCACCGAATACTCCGTCGGCGCGGGCGAATTCCTGCGCGGCGGCGACCCGATGCCGCGCGAGACCTTCGAGCGAATCCGCACGCACGACGCGATCCTCCTCGGCGCAATGGGCCTTCCCGATGTTCGCTGGCCGAGCGGCCAGGAAATGGCGCCGCAGCTCGATCTTCGCGAAGATTTGCAGCTCTACTGCGGCCTGCGCCCCATCCGGCTTTATCACGCCGCCGATTCGCCTCTCAAGAAGTATGCGGCGGGAGAGATCGACTTCGCGATTGTCAGGGAGAGCACGGAAGGCATGTTCTCCTCGCGCAAGGAGACCTATGCGCCCGATGCCGCCTCCGTCACCGACCGCCTCACCATCACGCGTCTGGGGAGTGAGCGGGTGATTCGTTCCGCGTTTCGAGAGGCGTCGCGAAGGAAGGGTCTCGTCGCTCTGGTGGACAAAGCGAACGTGCTCCCTTCGATGAGCTATTTCCGCCGCATATTCGACGAAGTGGGAGAGGAATATCCCGAGATTCGCAAGGAAAAGGTGTACGTGGACGCCGCGGCCCTCTATCTGGTGCAGCGGCCGCACACCTTCGACGTCATGGTAACCGAAAACCTGTTTGGCGATATTCTGTCCGACCTTGCGGCTGGGATTGTGGGTGGGATGGGCATGGCGCCATCGGGAGACATCGGCGACCGGCACGCGGTGTTTCAGCCGTCGCACGGATCGGCGCCGGACATCGCCGGCCGCGGCATTGCGAACCCGATAGCCGCCATTCTCTCGGTCGCCATGATGCTGGAGTGGCTCTGCGAGTGGGACGCCTGCGCCGCGATTCGAGGCGCGGTGGAGCAGGTGCTCGCCGCGCCGGAGAATCGCACGCCCGACCTTGGCGGGAGGCTGACCACCGAAGAAATGGGCGGCCTTATTTCCTCCGCGCTGCGTCGGTAGGCGTGGTGGTTTGCGAAGGCGAAAACGCCGAACGCACCGCCAATCCCCTCATGCGGTGCACGAAAGGCGTATACCCTGTCTCTGGCTCGCCTTCGGCAATCTTTGGTCGTTGGCGGTCCTCGCGGACACATACTCAGTAGAGGCGGGGCCGCGACTGGGGCGATCCGGGCTTTGTGTTCGCGCGATTGCGTTCACGACGGCCCGCGTGCCTTCATAATGGTTATTGGCTTCCCTTCTTGAAAGCTGTACCTCAATCTCCAAATCTTACGGCTCGCGAGTGCTGTTCGAGAATATCTCGCTCGGCATCGCCGAGGGCGAACGGCTCGGCCTGATCGGACCAAACGGCGCGGGCAAGTCCACGCTGCTCAAGATTCTCGCCGGACAGATCGAACCCGATTCGGGCGCCGTTTCCATGCGCCGCAATACCCGCGTGGGCTACGTTCCGCAGGAGGCCGAGTTCGACGCCGGCCACACCGCCACCGATGTGATCGCCGAGGCGATCGCCGGGGAACATCTGGACGACATGGAGCGGGCCGCCCGAATTAACCAAACGCTCGGCCGCGCGGGCTTCACGGATGGCAGCGTGCGCACCGAATCGCTCTCCGGCGGATGGAAGCGGCGGCTCGCGATCGCTCGCGAGCTGGCGCTCCTGCCGGACCTGCTGTTTCTCGACGAACCTACGAATCACCTCGATTTCGAGGGCATCCTATGGCTCGAGAAGCTGCTTGCGGGCGCCGCCTTCGCAAGCGTAGTAGTGAGCCACGACCGATACTTTCTCGACAACGTGGTCAACGACATGGCCGAAATCGACCGCGTCTATCCCGAAGGGTTGTTCCGCGTGGAGGGCGGATACAGCCAGTTTCTGGAAAAGAAGGAAATGTTCTTGCTTGCCCAGTCCACGCATCAGGAAGCCCTGGCAAACCGCGTGCGGCGCGAAGTGGAGTGGCTGAGACGAGGTCCGAAGGCGCGGACGGGGAAATCGAAGGCGCGAATCGACAACGCGGGCCGGCTGATCCGCGAGCTCTCCGACCTCGATCAGCGGACGATGAAGGGGGTCACGCAGATCGATTTCACGGCCACCGACCGGCAGTCGAAGCGGTTGCTTTCGGTTGAAAAGGTCTCGAAAGAATTGGGCGGGCGGACGCTGTTCCGCGACTTGAGCTTCACCCTGGCGCCCGGCACGCGGCTGGGATTGCTGGGCCTCAACGGCACGGGCAAGACAACGCTGCTGCGTCTGATCTCAGGCGAAATGGAAGCGGACGAGGGACGCGTGGAGCGCGCGCAGGCCCTGCGAATCGTGTACTTCGACCAGGCGCGGGAGCAGCTCGACCGGTCGCAAACGCTGCGGCACGGGTTGGGCGCGCGGGGCGATCTGGTGATGTTCCAGGACCGTCCGATCCACGTGGCGGGCTGGGCGAAGCGGTTTCTGTTCGACGCAGGGCAGCTCGACAGGCCGATTGCGAGCCTCTCGGGAGGGGAACAGGCGCGGGTGCTGATCGCCCGGCTGATGCTCCAGCCGGCCGACTTGCTGCTGCTTGACGAGCCGACGAACGACCTCGATATCCCGACCCTCGAAGTGCTCGAAGAAAGCCTCCTCGACTTCCCCGGCGCGCTGGTGCTGGTGACGCACGACCGCTATCTGCTCGATCGCGTCTCGACCGTCGTGCTGGGCCTGGATGGGCTGGGAGGCGCGCAGATGTTCGCCGACTACCGGCAGTGGGAACAAACCGAGCAGGTGCGCGACTCGCAGAAAGTCGAAAAGAAGGAGGCCTCGCGGCCCGGAGCAGCTCCCGTCAAGAGGAAGCTCTCCTATCTCGAGACTCGCGAGTGGGAGCAAATGGAGGCGCGAATTCTGGAGGCGGAGGTGGCGCTCGATGCGATTCGCGCCGAGATGCAGGCGCCCGAAGTGGTTTCCGACGGGCCGCGGCTTCAAGCCTGCTATAAAAGGTTGCAGCCGGCGGAGGCGGAGGTGCATGCGCTCTATGCGCGGTGGGCCGAACTGGAAGCCAAGCAGCAGTAGGCGAACCGCAGGCCCGGCGGTCCGCCGGAATTTGAGCGGAAAAAACAGCACCGCTCATCATGCGCGGGACGCGGGACCTAAGTGCCTTATTTGCAGCGTTAGACATTCGATTCCCGCTCATCATGATTCCTGAACCTCTGGAAAGGCGACCAGCGGTGGCCGCCAAAACCCGAGGCCGCGAAAAATATTTCCCCTCCATGATCAATTCGGCCGGAATTTCTCGCATGTATCCAATAGAGACAAAAGTCAGGAGATTCTATATATGCGAAATGTCAACGCGACGGGATGGACGGGGACCGTCGCGGTACCTCTGAACGCGGCGCCTACAAAGACGATGCGTATCCTCGCGATTTTCACGCTCGCTCTCGGAGTGCGCTCCGCGGCCTTCGGGCAGGCTAACGCCATCACGGTGTATCCGGGACCGGCGGCAATCGAGAAGGCGACCAGCCGGCAGATGTCCGCGTATGTGCCGATTTCACCTAATACGGTCACGTGGGCGATAAACGGCGTCGTGGGCGGCAATGCGACATACGGCACTGTCACGCCGACGGGTCTCTACAAGGCGCCAGCCGTAGTGCCCGCCGATAATGAGATCACGATCAAAGTCACAAGCACGGCCTTCCCCACGAAATACGGCACGGCCAAAATATCCATCAAGCAGCCGCAGACCTGGGTCTGGAGCGCGTATCCGAACAAATTTGCCGCGGGAGCGGTGTCGCTCAGTATCAACGGTTCCGGGTTTGTCCCTGGGGTGGCAGTGACCCTGAACAATGTGGCCCTGCCGACCACCTATGTGTCCGCTACGTCGGCCAAGGTTAACGGAAACGTTCCTGTCGGCATGGTTGGCGTAGCGCAAGTGCGCGCGGTGAACCCCGCGCCGGGCGCGACGACGAGCGAACCTTATAACGTTACCGTGACCGCGTCCGCGGTGAGCGTTTCGGTGTCGCCAACGGCCGCGACGCTTCCTGTGAATGCGACACAGAACTTTACCGCGACCGTTACGGGCACGCCCAACACGGCGGTGACCTGGACAACTACGGCTGGAACCATCACCTCTGGAGGCGTCTATAAGGCGCCCGCGAGTCTGCCCAGCCCGGCGAGCGCCGTGGTGAAAGCCACGAGCGTCGCGGATCCCCTGGTTTCGGCCAGCGCGAACATTACCCTGACACAGCCTTCGGTAACGGTTACGGTTTCGCCGCAGACCGCGCAATTGGCCCTGAGCGGGACCCAGCAGTTCGCCGCGGCCGTCGTGGGCAACGCCAACACCGCCGTAACGTGGGCCGTGAACGGCGTCACGGGAGGCAATGCGACGTTGGGTTCTATTTCCGCGGCCGGCCTTTATACCGCCCCGGCGATTCTTCCGACGCCCGCGACGGTGAGTGTCCGCGCAACCAGCGTGGCTGCGCCGAGCGCCTTTGGACAGGCTTCCGTGACGGTGAAGCTCCCGCCTCCCGCCATGCCGAATCTGAGCCACGCCCGCTTCCTGGAGCAGGCCGCGTTCGGCCCGTCTCCGGTGGACATGCAGAGCATCGGGCAGCTCGGAATCGACGGCTGGCTTGGGCAACAGTTCGCCATGTCCGAGACCTTCATCCCGCTTCCCGATTCGAACGGTATCGCCCAGTCGCAATACCTGTCCCGGCTGGTTCACGCCCCGGACCAGTTGCGGCAGCGGATGGTGAACGCGCTGGCGAAGATCATCGTACTATCCGCGGCGAAGAACCCGTATCCGAACGAAGTCATTCCTTATTGGCAGATCCTGAGCCGCAACGCGTTCGGCAGTTACCGGCAGCTTCTCTACGACATCACCGTCAGCCCGCAGATGGGCAAGTATCTGGACCTTGCCAACTCGAAGAAGCCGAGCGGCGTGGCGGCGGCCAATGAAAACTATCCGCGAGAATTGATGCAGTTGTTCGCCAACGGACTGGTGATGCTGAACACGGACGGATCGGTGAAGCTGAGCGGAGGCCAGCCTATTCCGGCGTACAACCAGACGGTAGTCAGTCAGACGGCATTGGCGCTGACGGGCTGGACGTACCCAACGCCTCCGGGCGGCGCAATGGGCGTCTCCAACTGGGAGTCCTTCACGGCTCCGGCGATGGAGCCTCGCGAGCAGTTCCACGACAAGACCGCGAAGACGCTGATTGGCGGTTGCGCGATTCCCGCCGGTCTGGGCGTCGTGCAGGAAACGAACATGGTGGTGGACTGCGTGTTTAACCATCCGAACACCGCGCCGTTCATCGTGACGCGCCTGATTCGCGACATGGTGACGAGCAATCCATCTGGGGCGTACGTTCAGCGCGTGGTGAATGTCTGGAACAATAACGGCAACGGGGTGAAAGGCGATCTCAAGGCCGTGCTGACGGCTATCCTTACCGACGCCGAGGCGCGGCAGGATCAGGCAACTCCGCAACAAGGCCGCCTGAAGAATGCGACGTACCACATCGTGTCCTTCATCCGCGCCATGAATGGCAGTCTGACGCCGACTAACCTCCGCGCCTGGAACTTCACGCAGATGGGCGAGGCGCCGCTCGGGCCGCCCTCGGTTTTCGGCCACTATTCGCTGCTCTACCGGATTCCAAATATGCCGGCGCTGGCGGGTCCGGAGTTTCAGATATACACACCGACGGAATCGATGCTGCGGGGCAACATGATCTACGACATGCTCACGTCGCCGAACGCGAGCGACATGAAGATAGACCTGACGCCGTTTCAAGCGGTGGCTGGAGACCCTTCGGCGCTGATCGAACAGGTGAACGCCGCGTTGCTTTACGGACGCATGCCGCAATCGATGAAAGACAGCCTGGCGGTGGCCCTGGCCGCGGGGTACGACAATAACCAGCGCATGGTCACCGCGCTTTATCTGACCGCGCTTAGCGGGTATTACACAGTTCAGTTCTGAGGAGACGAAAATGTCCAATGAAAATATGTCCATGAATGCGAATTCCTCGCGCCGCTCTTTCCTGCGGCTTGCTACCGGCGTTGTCGCGCCGATGGCGGGGATGGCTCGCTTCGGCCTGATGAACGCCTACGCGCAGTCGAGCGACTACAAAGCGCTGGTGTGCGTCTTTCTGCTTGGCGGTAACGACGGCCACAACGTGATCGTGCCGCAGTCAACCGCTCAGTTGAACGCCTACAAGGCGGCGCGGGGGAATCTCGCGCTGCCGGATGTGAGCGCGAAGCTGCTGCCGGTTACGCCCACGAACGGCGTCCCGTATGCGCTAACCGACGGCTTAGCGGGGATCCACCCCTTGTGGTCGCAGCAGAAGCTTGCGGTGGTCTCGAACGTGGGGAACATCGTGCAGCCGACGACGCGCGCCCAATATTTGTCGGCGGCTGTTTCGCTGCCCACCAATCTGTTCTCGCATTCCGACCAGATCGTGCAGATGCAGACGTCGATGGCGGGCGGGTCGTCCGGCACGGGCTGGGCGGGGCGCACGGCGGACGCGGTCAGTTACATGAATGGCGCGGCGACCTTTCCGGCGTCGCTCTCGATGGCCGGCCAGCAGTTGTTCTGCGCGGGGAACATTGTGCAATCGGCGAGCCTGATTCCGGGTTACGACATGAGTCCGTATGGAATGAATGTCTGGCCTGCGACGTCCGCGGCGGCGCGGCAAGCGCAGCTCCAGCAGATCCTCACGCTGGATAGCGGTCTCGCGGTTATCCAGGCGGCGAACAAGGTACGGAAGGATGCGATGGATCTCTCGGCGATGCTCAAGAGCCTGGCGGGCGGGCCGCAATTAGCCACCGTCTTTCCGGGCACACAGATCGGCCAGCAGATGAAGCAGGTGGCGCAGATCATGCAGCTGCGCACGACGTTGGG
>CAMDED010000004.1 GCA_945893365.1 Candidatus Sulfopaludibacter sp. SbA3
GCCGGCTGCTATGGAAGATCTTGCATGAGGGGGTGCGGTACGAGGAACGGGGTCCGGAGGTAAGTGCGAAGTCGAAGCGCACGCGCACGGCCCGAATGATCAAGGAACTCCGCAAGCTCGGCTATCAGGTTGCAGGCGAACCTCTTGCAGCGGGTAACCCGGCATGAGCGGGTGGTTTTTCGACCCAGCCTTCTGCCGCCTGTGTAGCAGGCCGCAAACGATGATGGCCTGGCCCACCGGCGCCACAGTTCCATCGGCAAGTGTGGAACAGTTATTTCCTGACGAGCACTTAGAACCGGCGCCATGTGGGACAGGCCGGGCGGCCTGTCAACGGCCTCGTCAGAGGCCCTACAGGGCAACCGGTTCCGCGCCGTTCGCACGCCGATTCCGTGACCCGCCCTTTCCCCTCACTTCGGAGGAAGCGCCATGATCCGCATCGCCAACGGGCAGGGCTTCTGGGGCGACTGGCTCGAAGCGCCGGTCCGTCTTGTCGAGCAAGGGCCCATCGATTACCTCGCTCTCGACTACCTGGCCGAAGTGACCATGTCGATCCTGCAAAAGCAGAAGCTGGCCGACCCGGTACTCGGTTACGCGCGCGACTTTCCGCCGCTCATCGGCCGGATCGCGGGCAAGCTGCGGGAGCGAAATATCAAGGTCATTGCAAACGCCGGCGGCGTCAACCCCGGAGCTTGCGCTCGTGCCGTGCTCAAAGCGGCGCCCGGTCTGCGCGTCGCAGTCGTCACCGGCGACGACGTCTATCCACGGCTCGACTCTTTTGCCGCCAGCGGCTACCAGATGCGCGACATGGACAGCGGCGAGCCGCTCGCCTCCATTCGCAGCCGCATCCTCAGCGCGAACGCTTACATCGGCGCCTTTCCGCTGGCCGAGGCCCTCGCCACGGGAGCCAATGTCGTGATCGCCGGCCGCTCGACCGATACGGCCCTCGCGCTCGCGCCCATGGTGCACCGCTTCGGCTGGAAATGGGACGAATGGGACAAACTAGCCGCGGGAACCATTGCCGGCCACATCATCGAATGCGGCGCGCAAGCGACCGGCGGCAACTGCCAGGTGGATTGGCAAAGCATTCCGGACATGAGCGAGATCGGGTACCCGATCGTTGAAGCCGAGCCCGACGGCTCTTTTGTCGTGACCAGGCACTCTTCCTCCGGCGGGCGCGTAAACAGGGACACCGTGAAGGAGCAACTGCTCTACGAGCTCGGCGATCCGAAGAACTACATCACGCCCGACTGTGTGGCGGACTTTACCTCGGTCCATCTGGAAGACATGGCCGCGGACCGCGTGCGCGTCTCGGGCATTCGCGGCGCGCCCCGGCCTCCCACGTTGAAACTTTCGATCGCATACGAATATGGCTGGAAGGCGACCGGGACGCTTGTGTATACCCGTCCTCAGGCGATCGAGAAAGCCCGCGCGGCCGACCGCATTGTGCGCGCCCGCCTCGGCCGCCTGGGTCTGAAGTTCGAGCGGATCCACACGGAGATTCTCGGTCTCAACGCCTGCCACGGACCGGCGGCCGGCGAAACGGCCGATCCGCCCGAAGTGCAGCTACGCATCGGCGTCCGGGGCCAGGATCGCAAAGCCGTCGACCGTTTCACTCGCGAGCTGATTCCCCTCGTCCTCAGCGGGCCGCCTGGCGCAACGGGATTCGGCGAAGGCAAACCGCCGGTACGCGAGATTGTGGCTTATTGGAGCGCGCTCATCCCTCGCGATGAAATTCAGACTCGTGTCGAGGTGATAGAGTGAAATTCCCGCTTTCGCGCATTGCGCATACGCGTTCCGGCGACAAGGGAGACACCGCGAACATCGGTGTCATCGCCCTCGAGGAAAAGCACTATCCCATCCTTGTTCGCGAGGTCACCGCGGAACGCGTCAAGCGCCATTTCGGAGAGTTCGTGCTGGGCGAAGTGGAGCGGTTTGAGCTTCCTAACCTGGGCGCACTCAACTTTCTATTGCACGGCGCGCTCGATGGCGGGGGAACGGTTTCTTTGCGGGTTGACGCGCAGGGAAAAACCCTGGGCGCTGCCTTGCTCGGACTGGAGATTGAAGCGGATGCCTCAGAGCTTGAAAACTAGCCGCGACGGCCGCGTGCTGTACCTGAAGCTGAACCGGCCGGAGAAGCGTAACGCTCTCAGCTACGACTTGTGTGTCAACTTGGTGGAAGCCATGGAGAGTGCCGGGTCCGACCCCTCGGTCGGAGCCATCCTGCTGTGCGCCGAGGGCCGCACTTTCTGCGCGGGAATGGACCTGGACGAGATCCTGACGCCCGCGGACGGCGCCATCGCCGCGATCCACGAGCGTCTATTCACCGTCGGCAGCCGCGTTTTCAAGCCGATCGTCGCGGCGGTTGACGGAGCGGCGCTCGCAGGCGGCGCAGGCCTTCTCGCGAACGCGCACATCGTCGTCGCAAGCGAAGTTTCCAGTTTCGGACTGACCGAGATTCGGATCGGTTTGTGGCCCTTCCTGATCTTCCGCGCGGTGTGCCTCGCGATCGGGGAGCGCCGCACGCTGGAACTGACGATCACGGGGCGTATTTTCGAAGCGGAAGAGGCTCTCGACATCGGGCTGATCCATCACATTGGGCCGGTCGAACTCGCGGAGGAGCTTGCGGCCGCGGCGGCGGCGATGAGCCCGGACGCGTTGCGGGCGGGACTTCAATTCGCGAATGAGATTCGCGGCCAATCATGGGCGGAAGCCGGCGCGGCGTCCATTCGCTATCGCGGCGAATTGTTCCGCAGCGCCAGGTTTCAGGAAAGCGTTCTCGCGTTTCGGGAGAAACGACCGCCTCGAACCGGAGGATAGATACCGGCGCGGCGGCTGAACGTTCTTGGCGGCGATGAGCCCGGACGCCTTGCCGGGGAACTTCAGTTTCGTCGATGAAATTCGCGGCCAATCACGGGCGGAAGCTGGCGCGGCGTCAACTCGCTACCGGAGCGAATTGTTCCGCAGCGCCAGGTTTCAGGAAGGCGTTCTCCCCTTCCCGGACAGACGGTCACCTCGAACGGGCGGGTTGATACTTCCTGCGGCCGTAAAAGAGCATTCCACCGAGCAGTCCGGCAAAGAGCAAGCTGCCGGAGCCCGGCTCCGGTGCATCTAGGGGACCGAAGTCCATCTCGAGCGGAGCGAAGTCCATATCGAGAGACGCCAGGCCTGGAGACGGAATTGCCCCCAGCTCCGCGGCGAAATCCTGGGGAATTAGCATGAAAACAGAATCGACCGAGGGCAGTTGAGGCACCCCCAGAGGATCGGGAATCGGGAAAAATTGGAAATCCGCGGCGTCGAAATCACTTGAGTTTAGGAAAATCGGAGGCGGCCCGAAATTCCCGTTGTCAAGCGACAGCGTTGCAGCGTGGCTGCAGAACAGGCAAGTAGCGCCCAGCACGACCCCGCGAAGGTACATTCCGAGGGTCATAATATTCTCGCAATATTCTCACAAATATTCTCATAAATATTATTCATGGTTTTATTATACTCCCTTGGAATTATCGGCGGGATACCTCAAAAACTTTAGATCGCTCCGCTGCGAATCCGCGACCCGGCGTTTAGCCCAGGGATTCGAGGAACCTTAGAGTGTCCCCGGCTGCCGCGCCACCTTTGCGTGCGTGGGCCACAAGCGGAATCTTGTGAGGCCCGGGCACGTTCTGAAGGCCGGGAAACGCCGCGCAGGCCGCCTTCACGATATCGAGCTTTCCCAGCATGGCCGCGGCGAAAATATCCATGCGCGCGCCCTTTTCGAGGAGAAAAAGCGCGATCTCCCGCCTGCCCATGTGAGAGGCCCCACCGAAGGGCCGTCTCAAAATCGCCGCCACCCCAGTCCCAAGTTGCGTTGATGAGTCCGGGCTGGGACGCGAGCAACGTCTTCGTCTTGTCCAGGTCGCCGTGAGCCGCCCTCACGAAATCTTTCACCAGACCGGGTTCGAGCGCCGGACCGCGATCGGGTTCCTTCGGGAGTTGCGCCGAGAGAGGCAGAGCGAAACCGGCGAAAAGCAACTGCCGTTTCGTAAACGAAGCCGGTTTAGCGAGGTACATATGGGTAGTCGGACGCGGCAAATCGTCTTACGTTAGCACGCCGGCCGCCCTCACCCACCGCGTCGCCGCCAGTCCCCGCGGCATCCGCCGTACGCCGGGAGAGGTTGTGGAGAGCCTGGCGACCACAAGGACAAGGAAGGGTCCGCCGGCCGGCTATCCGGGGCTGCGAATGGCGGCAACTCGGTCACCCTTCCATGTCGCACACGCACCTGGATAATTCCAGAGGCCATCCGGGACTTCCGGTGATATAATTCTGGGATGCGGTTTTCACGCCTATTGCCCGTCACACAGCACTTTCCCGACCGTAGCGTCAAGGATATTCCAGGAGAAGTCCATAAGCAGCTTGCCTCGGCGAGCTTCGCCGCGCGGTTAAAGCCAGGCTCCCGTGTCGCGATCGGCATCGGCAGCCGGGGAATCACCAACATCGCAACTATCGCCCGTTCGGCGGTCGAATTTTGGAAGTCCGCCGGATTGAAGCCGTTTATTTTCCCGGCGATGGGTAGTCATGGAGCGGCCACGGCGCAGGGGCAGGCCGACGTTTTGGCGCACTACGGCATCATCGAAGAGACCATGGGCTGTCCCATCGTGAGCTCGCTCGATGTGGTGGGCGTCGGCCGGACGCCGCAGGGCATCGAAACTTTCATGGACCGTAACGCCTTCGAAAGCGACGGAGTCATGCTGTGCGGCCGGGTGAAGTGGCATACGGATTTCGCGGGTAAGATCGAGAGCGGCTTGTTCAAGATGATGGCCATCGGTCTGGGCAAGTTCGCCGGGGCTCAGCACTACCACACCTACGCGTACAAACTGGGCATGGAGCCGGTGATTCGCGCCATTGGCCGGCAGGTTCTCGCAACCGGAAAGATACTCGGCGGCTTGGCGATTCTCGAAGACGCCCATCACAGCACCGGCCAACTGACGGCGGTACCGGTCGAGGACATGGAGCGCCGTGAGGAGGAACTCCTGGCGCTCGTGAAATCATGGATGGGCAGGATTCCCATGAACCTCGATGTCCTGATCCTCGATGAGATCGGAAAGAACATCAGCGGCGCCGGTATGGATACGAAAGTGGTTAACCGCGGTGTGCACGGCCAGTACAACCCATGGCCGGACGCGCCGATTATCGAACGCGTGATGGTTCGCGACATCAGTACCTTGAGCTACGGTAATGCCGTTGGCCTCGGGATGGCGGACGTGGTGACGGATCGCTTCCTGGCGAAGATCGACTGGCTTCCGACGCGCATCAATTCCCTGACGGCCTCGAGTCCCGCCGCTATCCGCACGCCCGTCCATTTCGCCACGGATCGCGAGTGTCTCGAGCGCTTCGCGCCGACCGTCGGCAAGCTCGATTCCACGGACGTTACCATCGGCTGGATCCGCAACACCATGGAACTCGACAATCTCATTCTGAGCGAGAATCTGCGGTCCGAGATCGAGGCCAACCCGGCGCTCGAGATTACCGGACCGGCGATCGACATCCCATTCGACTCCGAAGGCAACCTTGAGAATCTGCTCGCGCCCGAAGGCGAGCTCGCCGCGGCGCATTAGACGGACAGGTCGCGGTAGTTGACAATCTGAACGCCGTAATTCCGCGCCGCCAGGCGTACCTCGGGAGCCGTGAGGGCTTCGAGTTCCCGCGCCCTCGATTCCTTGAGCCGCGTGGGGGCGCGGCGCAGCTCTTCGCCGCAATGGCCCGGATGGCACATGAATTCGGTCACACCGTCCGGCAGACTCCCGATTAAGCGTACAAGCTCCGCGGTGTGGTAGCGTCCGGTAATCTGGAAGCCGGCGAAATGATCGGTCGACCGGCATCCTCGCGCGTCGAGGACGCGCCCGGCGTGGCGCCGCAGCAGACGCAGTGCGAAGTTGATGGCGCGTTTGCCACCCGGAATCCCGTACCCTCCGCTCATCGGAATGTCGAACGGGCGCCGCACCCAGCGGATACCGGACTCGGCGGATATCCGCGCCACGGCCCTGAGTACGGGCGGCGCGATATGCGTGTGTTTGTGCGTATCCAAGTGCGTGGGCCGGACGCCCGCTTCCTGAATCCGCCGCACCTGCGAAGCCAGTTCGTCGTACACGCGAATCGAACCGCGCAGCAGGCGCTTCAATAAATCGGCAACGCTCGCGGGCAGCGGCTCGCCGTCAAGCAGGGATCGCCCGCCCACCAGCACAAGATGGCACCCCACGTCGAGCGAAGGGTTCTCGCGGGATAACCGCGCCGCGTGGTCGAACGCATCGCCGTTCGCCATGAGCGTCGTAGCCGTGAGGATGCCGTTGCGATGAGCGTCGAGGATACCCTGGTTGACGTCCGTTGTATAGCCGAAATCGTCCGCATTGACCACGAGCCGCTTCGACGCGACAAGCCCAGCGCGCATCAAAACAGGGCGAGCTTGATCCGCAGGAACTTTTTCGGATTGGCCCGGATGTCCTTCGCCAGCGACTGAAATTCCGCCATTGCGCCGTTCAAGGACTCGTACATCTGCGGGTTCACCAGCAACTGGCCAAGCGTGCCTTGACCGGAGTTTAACTTGTCAAGCGTCAGGTCGACCTTGGCGATGGTCTGATTCACCTGCTTGTAGAGCTGGTCGTCCTTAAGCATCTTGCCGACCGTGCCCTTGCCGGCGTTGACGTCCTCCAGCATTTTCCGCGCCTCCAGGAGGGTCTTACGCGCCTCGTCGAAGACGGCAGGGTCCTTCAGGAATTTGCCCGCGGTTCCCTGGCCCGCCTGAAGCTCGTCCACCACGCCGTTAACTTTCTTGATCGTGCCGCGAACGTCCATGTACAACGAATCGTCGTAAATCAGCTTCGCCAGGGTGCCGTTGCCCGTGCGGACGGCGACGATGGTCTTCTGCGCCTCGCCGACAAGGGAGTTCATCTTGTTGTACAGCTCTTCGTCGCGAATCAGTTTGCCCACATTACCCTTGCCCGCTTCGATATCGGCGAACAGAAGATCGACCCGCTTTATCATCTTCTGAAGATCGGCCAGAATATTGGCGCTTTGGTTCATCAACTCCGGAATGTCGCGGGATTCCAGGCTTTTCAGCTCCGCGCCGTTCTTCACCACCACGGCGGCTTTGCCCTTTTCGATGTTGATAAATTTGTCGCCGAGCAGATTCGAAGCGCTAATGCCGGCAACGGAGTCCTCCGGAATTTGAGCCAGCAGATCCCGCGTTACCGTCATCTCGATTCTGACGAATCGCTTCGGATCCTTGTCTCCCGAAAGGACAACGTCCTGAATCGTTCCGATCAGGATCCCGTTGAGCCTCACGGTCGACCCGGTCGCGATGCCGCCGGAGTCGTTCATGAAGGTCAGCAAGGTGGCGGTACGAGTGAACAAACCCGTACTGCCGGTCAGCAGGAAAATGAGCACGCCGAGGATGATCATGGCCACGATCGCCATGACCCCGACCCTCAACTTCGCCCACGAAACTGTTTTTGCGGCAGGCATAGACTTTCAGTCGCGCTTCAAGACGAACTTCGAAATATACGGGTCGCTCGATTCCTCAAGCTCCCCTTGCGGGCCGTCGAAAATCAGGCGGCCCTCCTTAAAAACCATGAACCTCGTACTGGCGTCGAAACCAGGATCGCGGCCAGCCACGGGCTCCAGCCGTCCATCTTCAAGATTGTAGCGGAATTTCGCCACCAGGTTTCCATCCTGGTAGCGATGGGTCACCATCAAAGTAGTGGTGCGGCTGGCGTCGCGAGCTTTGACGATCAGGGCGATAATGTTGTTCGCGGTGATGGGGTCGAGACCGGCCGTCGGCGAATCGTAGAGGAGCAACGGCGGTGCGGTAACGACCGCCCGGGCGATGGCCGCCCTGCGCCGCATTCCACCGGAAAGCTCGCTCGGGAACTTCGCCAGCGTGTTCTCCAGCTCGACGAATCGCAGCGCGTCCACCACTTTCCGGTGGCCTTCCTCAGCCTCGCAGTGAATCGCTTTCTGGTTGAAAAGCGGATATGCGACGTTCTCCTCAATGGTCATCGAATCGAAAAGCGCGCTCTCCTGAAACAACATCCCCACCTTGCTGCGGATGTCCGACAACTGCGATTCCTTGAGCAAAGTGATGTCCCGGCCGAACACGAAGATATGCCCGCGGTCCGGTCTCGCGAGGCCAAGCGCGGCCTTGAGCAATACGGTCTTCCCGCTTCCGGCGGCCCCAAACAGGATACGGGTATCGCCTTCCCTCACCTCGAAAGAAACGTCGTCGAGCGCGGTCTGCCCGTCGAAGGATACGGACACATTCTCGAATTTCAGGACCGGCGGCGGCAAGTCCGGCGTCACGTTAGGCGTCATGTGCCGGCCGTCATATGTTAACCACCCCGCTCACGAAGATCTTGGTAATGAAAAACGTCAGAATAAAGACCAGCACCGAAGCGACCACTACAGCCTGCGTTGTGGCGCGGCCGACGCCCTGGGTTCCGCCCGACGTGCGCAATCCGTAGTAGCATCCCACCAGCGCAATCGCAAACGCAAAGCAGAAAGGTTTCATCAGACCTTGCACGACGTCGCTCCATTCGAGAGCCCGCCAAACACTGGTCCAGTATTGCTTCGACGGGATATTGATCATCGCCGCGACGACGGAGCCGCCGAACATGCCCACAAAATCCGCGATCACGGTAAGTAGCGGAAGCATGGCGCAGGTGGCGATCAGACGCGGCGTGACCAGCTTCTGAATAGGGTCGGTGCCAAGCGCCCGCATGGCGTCGATCTGCTCGGTAACTTTCATCGAACCCAATTCGCTCGCAATGCCCGAGCTATTGCGTCCCGCGACCATAAGCGCCGTCAGCACGGGTCCCAATTCGCGCACGAGGGTAATGGCGACTACCTGGCCGGTCCGCCCGACCTGCCCATATTCCGAAAGCGCGCGCGACATCTGAAGAGCAAGCACGGCGCCGCTGAAAAAACCGGTGAGGATCACGATCGGCAGGCTGCCCACGCCGATGATGTCCATCTGCAGAAAGATGTCCTGGGTATAGTGCGGAGTGCGGACGACGTTGCGAAGCGCCTGTCCCGCCAGAATAAAAAACTCCTGGACCGTCAGTATGGGTGCTTTCAGAAATTCGAACACGGTCGCTGTCGCCTCTGTCTCTCGATGCTACCATACTAGTACTCGTGAACGGACTCACCGACATACCGGGAATTCGGGTGGGACACGCATCGGATTACTACGCGCTTACGGGCTGCACGGCGGTGCTGTGCGAATGCGGCGCGGTGGCGGGCGCGGATATCCGCGGATCGGCAACCGGCACCCAGGAATTCGACACTCTCTCGCCGGGTCACGTGACGCCGCACGTCCACGCGGTGGTTTTTGCCGGCGGCAGCGCATTCGGTCTGGAGTCGGCGTCCGGCGTCCGCCGGTACCTCGCGGGACGCGGTCTCGGATTTCCCACGCCGGGGGGACCGGTGCCGATCGTCCCGTGCGCAATTCTTTACGATCTTGCGATTGGGAAGCCTCACGTACGGCCGACTCGCGAGATGGGGGAAGCAGCCGCGGCCGCGGCAATTACGGGACCTGTGAAGGAAGGCGCGGTCGGCGCGGGGACGGGAGCGACGGTCGGCAAGATTTTCGGAATGGCTCGGGCAATGAAGGGCGGCGTCGGCTCGTACACGGTCCAGTTGGAGGAACGTTATGCCGCGGTGAAGGTGTCGGCTCTTGTAGTGGTGAACGCGCTGGGCGACGTGAGGGATCCGGAAACAGGGAAGTTGATCGCCGGCGCGCGCGCGGCTCCGGACAGCCGCGAATTTGCGAATACGGAGAAGGCGATGAAGCGCGGCGCGATGGGCGGGTTCAAGGGCGGTAATACAACCCTTACGGTCGTCGCGACCAACGCCAGGCTGACCAAGCTGCAAGCAACCAAACTCGCTCAGTTGGCCCAATTGGGCATGGCGAGGACGATCTACCCGGTACATACCATGTCGGACGGGGATATCGTAGTCGCGCTGTCGGTTGGCGAGGAAAGGGCGGACGTCAATGCCTTGGGTGTCGCCGCGGCCGAAGCCGTGGCGGAGTCCGTGCTGCGCGCGGTACGGAAGGCCCCCACGATGGGCGGAGTGCCTGGACTGGCGTAAACTCGGACTGACGCGGCTTTGGCGTTTTCGCGGTTGGCATAAGACGGCGTTCTCCTTTTCAGAAACGCCCGGCGGAACGGTGGCGGACCTGTCGAGGCGAGAGAAATGAAGTGCCGGTTATCGCAATGCATTCGTTGTGGGACCGCAAGATTCTACCTTTCCCGATATGATTAATGAAAGGTAGAATCGTCTATGCCGATCAGCATCAAAAACGACCAAACCGAGTTCCTCGCCCGCAAGCTGGCGGAGCTTACAGGGGAAACGCCGACCGAAGCCGTTCGGGCCGCAGTCGCGGAAAGGTACGACCGGCTCCGCAATGCCCGCTTGGGAGGTTCCCTCGCCGACGAGCTCAATGCGATCGCTTTGCGCTGCGCGAAACGGCCCGTCGTGTCGCCACTCAGCGCGGATGAGATCCTCGGTTACGACGAATCCGGAGTAACCACACGATGACACTGGACACCTCCGCGGTTCTTGCCTTACTTCAAAATGAGGCTGAGAGGACCGAGTTCGTGTCGCTGATCGCGCAATCGTCCCGCCGTCCGATTTCGGCGGTTTCAGTACTTGAAGCGGCAATGGTCCTGGAAGGGCGAAAGGGAGACGACGCCGGATCCGACCTGGACTTGTTTCCGCACAGGGCTTCGATTGAGACCGTGGCGTTCGATGAAGAGCAGCTCATCGTGGCTCGCACGGCCTTCCGGCGCTTTGGCAAGGGCCGTCACGCCGCTGGCCTGAACTTTGGAGACTGCGCGGCATATGCTCTTGCGCGGTGGTCCGGCGAACCTTTGCTGTTCAAAGGGAGCGATTTCGCGGCAACCGATGTTGCCCGCGCAAAGGAGTAACGCGGCGGTGACGGTAACGTCGCTTGAATCCGTCGCGGACAACGGGGGAAACACGGAGGTCAACCCGCGGCCATTCTTATACGCGACTGAATATCGAACCGCTGAGCGTGCCGGTGCTGTCGGCGAAGGATTCCTGCCCAATGTCCAGAGATCGCAGAATGCTGAGGTACACATTCGACATACGCGTCTCGCCATTTCGCCAATAAGCGCCGTGCTTGAGGCCCATGTTGGCTCCGCCGGCGATCAGCGTCGGCAGGTTGCGGGGAGTGTGCGTGGTACTCGCGCCGCTCCCGAATAGCACGATGGTGTTGTCGAGCACGCTGCCGTTGCGGTCCCGATAGCCGTTGAGCCTCTCGAAGAAGTGCGCCAACTGTTGGCTCAGGAACAAGTCGTACCTGGCAAATTGCAGTTGCCCGTCCTTGTCGACCGCATGCGAGAGATTGTGGTGCGTTTTCGAGAGTCCCAGCTTGAGCGGGAACGTATCGCTGATGCCCATGCCGTCTTCCCGGTTGAGCATGAACGCGACCGAGCGGGTGATGTCCGCATCGAATGCCAACGCGATCAGATCGAACATGTTGCGGTAGTACTCCGCCGGCTCGCCCTCGGACGTCGCATCGAGATTCAGATGCGAGTAATCCTGTTTTTTCAGAGGGATGTCGATCCAGCGCTCGGAGGCGACCAACCGCGATTCCATTTCGGTGAGCGAGGTCAGGTACTGATCCATCCGTTCCCGGTCGGACTTGCCGAGTTGCCGGTCGAGCGAACGCGCACTCTCAGACACGGCGTCCACCAACTTGATGCGCCGCTGCAGCTTCCCGTGTTCCGATTCGAGCGACCCGCGGTCCCCGCGAAACAAACGGTCGAACACGCGACGCGGGTTGTTTTCCGCCGGAAGCGGCCTTCCTTCCAGGCTGTAAGAGATCGTGCCCGTGCGCGAAAGAAAGCCCGTCCCAGCATCGATCGACAGCACCAACGAAGGCTGCCGGCAGTGCTGCTTGGTGTGCAGCGCCACCACTTGATCGAGTCCAACCGAGTTGTAGGCGCCCGGCTTCGGATTATGCAATGGGGCGCCGGTAAGCCACATATCGGAGCAGACATGCGGGTCCGCTTTGGGACCGCTTGGATGGTATAGTCCACCCATGAAGCTGAGCTGTTTTCGGAAGGGGCGGAGGGGTTCGGTCGACTTGCCAAAGGCGAATTCGCCGTTGTGTTCGGCGGTGGGAAACCAACTCCACTCGTCGAGGCCGTTCTCCGATTTCGGGAGCGACATGCCGTTGGCGGTGTAGATAGCGCAGAAGCGGCGAGGAATTTGCGCCGTCACCTCGGCGCCCATGACGTCGAGAACGGGCAGGGCCAGCGTAACGCCGCCCATACCCCTAAGGAAAGCCCGGCGATCGATTCGAAGCGAGATGCTCATCGGTGTCTCCGCGTAGTGATGTTCTGCATTCTACTATTTCTCGAGGAACAATTTACTGTTGACCACGTACAGGACCATGTCTTTCATCCTGTAGCCGCCGGCCCTCAATTTCAATCCATCCCGTTTCAGGAAGCTCAGTTCATTGTACGTCAGGCTGCGGCCGGTGGCATAGGTAGCGAGATGCTTGAGAACACTGAAGGCCACCTGATCGATGCGATCCCGACCGAGATACCGTTTTAGATCGTTCACACCGGAAACCTCGGTCGTGTCAGGTAACTTCGAGTGTGCGTCCACGGGTTGTTGCTTCAGCCGCCCGCCTGCGTCGAACTCCTCGAAGGGTACTCCCCAAGGGTCGATTTTCGTATGACATTGGACGCAACCGGGTTGATTGCGATGGCGCTCGAGCCGTTCGCGAAGCGTGAGCGGCCCGGTTTCCTCCTTGAGGGCCGGGACATTGGGCGGAGGAGGATCCGGGGGTTCGGCGACGATCCGGCGCGCGAGCCAGGCCCCGCGCTTCACCGGATTCGATTCCCGGCCGTCCGACAAGCCAGCCATGATTGCCGCCTGCGTAAGCACGCCGCCGAGCTCGCGCCGGCCGTGCGCGATGGGAACAAACTGGAAGCCGCTCTCGGTCTTGCCGGCCAAATCGTAGTAATCGGCGACGACTTCGTTCGCGACCACGAAATCGGACGTAATCAAATTGCGCAGCGGCAGATTGTTGCGGATCAGGTACTGCAAAAACTGGACCGGCTCCTCCCACAGTTGGCCGCGAGTGTCGCGTGTGAGCTTGGGAAAGCGTTTGCGGTCCGGTTCGAGCACGCTGAACTTGTCGAGACTCAACCATTGGGAAGTGAATTCATGGGTGAACCGGGAGAAACGCGGATCTTCTATCATCCGCGCCGCTTCGGCATCCAACTGCCTCGGGAGCGCGCCGCTCGCGGCTAACCGAAGCGTCGTGCGATCCGGCGGCCCGTTCCACAGGAAGTACGACAGCTTTGAAGCCAGCTCGTAGTTGTCGAGCGGCTCCGGTTCGGGCGTGCGGCTGTTCTCGATCAGGAACAAGAACTGCGGCGACGTCAGGACGACTTGCAGCGCGTCCTTCACGCTCTCCTGAAAGTCGCCTCCGGCGCCGAAGGATTTCCGGAATACCGCCTGCAGCGCGGATTCCTCCGTAGGGGTGATGGGACGGCGGAACGCGCGGGCCGCGAAGGTGCGAATGATTTCTCGCGCATAGGCCGGCTGATCCTGCTTGCGTTCAAAATTGATGAAGAGGTTTCGATGGGGCGGCGGGGGCCACGTCTCGTAAAACGGCCCTTCGAATTCCACGGATCGGATCAGGAGCCGCGGCATGTCGCGTCCATCGGTGTACTCGCTGCGGACGCCGATTTCACGAACGCCCGCGAGATAATTGACGTTGTCCTTTTCGACATCGGGACTGGGGAAATTGCGGATAGCCCCTTCAAACACAAAGCGCGCGAGCTTATCGCCGGCAACGGTTTGCGCCGCCCCGACTTGCGCGAACGTGCTGCCGCAATCGCGACGCAGCCCCAAATGCACACCGAGGCGCGGCGAACGCGTTTCAAACACGCGGAATCGCCGCGAAACTTCATTCCCGGCGGCGAGAGGAGTAAACACGATGCGGTCCAGACCCGTCACGCCGGCGTATTGTGCATGGAGTTGCAGCGCCCCAGCCTCGAGCCTTACCGCCAGGAATGCGGGTTGTTGCAACGCGCCTGAGAACTGCCTGTGGCCCAGAGTCAGCGTCACGTCTTGCGGTTTTTCGGGTGGCGGCGCCTGCACAAACCGCTGTCCAGGTTGCACCAACCCTTGAATCTCCGCTTCGCCGAGGGACCGGCGATAGAGGCGCACTTCATCCAACTCGCCCCGAAACGATTGGGCGTCCGGAATGCGGCCGAGATGGAGATTCACTTTCGGATTATCCAGGTTTGCCGGACCCACCTCCCCCTTTGCAACCGGATAGCCGTTTACGTAGATCCGCGCCTCCTTCTTTCCGCGTCGCACCACGGCCGCCACATGCTGCCAGGCATCGGCGCGAATGACGCCCGGAGGCGAAGACACGGTCCCATTCGGTTGATCGTCCGGTCCGGTCGTTTCGATCCGCAGGACGCCTTTGTCTCCGGGCATATCCAAGTGCCAGCCGTGCGCCCAGCCATGTGCTCCGAGACCCACAATACCCGCTCTTCGGAGCTGCCGCGGATGAATCCAAGCCGCCACAGTGAAGTCGCCGTCGCGGACGTCCATTGCACTTGAACGAGGGATCACCACCGAATCGCCCTCCCCGTCGAGCGATACAGCCTTGCCAAACGGGGAATCGACAAACTTTGCGCCGCCTGCCAGACGGCCGGCTGCCTCGTTGCGGCCCGGCGTGCTAGCTGCATCGCCATCGAGTTGCCATGATCCGGCAAGCCTGTCGTCGAGCCGCGACGAATCCGCAACCACCGGCAAGTCTCTTCGCGCGGCAGCGTAGACGTCGACCTGATAAATACCGGCCTTTCCGATCGTCACGGTTTGCGGCGTGATCGGATCGCGGGAAATGACGGTATCCGAACTATCGGGCGCCTGGGCTGGAGCGTCCGGATCGAGCAACAGACCGTCGTTGTATTTCGCCGCCGTGACGATAACTCGAAAGCGCCCGTTATCGGGCAGTTCGCGCAGGGAAATCTTAAAGTTCGCCTTTGGTCCGTATGTGCCATCGCCTTCGAACAGCTCATCGCTGGGGATGGCTGGCCGCAGCAACAGCCCTCCGGAGACCGTGCTGTAGGCGTTCCCCTTGGGATAGCCCGTGTTGCCTCGCATGTCCGCGAAGACCGCGTGATAAATACTGTCGTACTCTCTCCAGCCGCGGACGGTATCGTTCCCGGCATAGCCCTCGATGAAACGATACTTGGTCCGCATGCGGAATGGTTCGAAGGCGAACGGTTTGGTGAGCGCCGGTTGTGTCACCAGCACGTCCTTATTGTTGAGGAGCAGGCTGTTCGCACCGAGGATGAGCTGTTCGGGGAACGGTTGGGGATTGATCGACGCTCCCAGGTCCACGCGGAAGTTCTGGATCGTGGGCTTCGACTTCGGATCGACGATGGATCGATTGAGCGCCTCCGCGGCAATCTCAAAGTAGGCCTCCAGCAGCATTGGCGACAGTTGCAGCGTATCCTTGTTATTCACAAATCCATCGATCGAGACGGCGTCGGGAGGAAGAGTTTCCGTCAGATCGTCGTCCAACATCAACAACTCCCGCAGGGTGTTCCGATACTGCGAAATGGTAAGGCGCCTGACGAGGCCGTTCTTCGGCGCGGGACGGGATCGAGCCGCGTCGAGCGTGTGCGTGATCCACTCGACCATGCGCTGTCGCTCGGCGCCGGCCGGCTGCGGCTGGCCCTTCGGCGGCATGGTCTCATCGCCAATCCTTTTCCGTATGGCCTCCCAGAGTCGAAGGTGCCGATCCTCGGCGGCAGCGTCGAGTTGGTCGACGCGGACGCCCGACATCGACGTTTCCTCGTTGTGGCAGCGCGCGCAGTTTTGTTTCAGAAACGGTTTCACATGCCGCTCGAACGAAGGTTCGAGCGCCGTGGAGGCGCCGCTCGCCGACTGGGCCGGCAAGAACCGCGCGGTCCACGCAATTACTGCGACGGAAAACAGAGCGAGGGCGCACAGGATTCGCAGTCGCGGCCAACAATTCCTCGAGGTCATATGATCCTGTGCGCGAATGGCCACCAGATGCCGCCCGGCGTCATGCGCGAAAATTATGTTAACACCAGCATACCCGATCTGCCGCGGAATCCTGAGGACAGGGTGGCGCCGCTGCCAAGGTATTGGTATAAAGGACGCAAGGAAGATATCAAACCTCGATGAGAAAGCGCAGGTACGCATGAGCCAAATGAGGCGAGCGGCGATGCTCGGTTGTCTCTTTGTTCTTGCCGGCAGCCCACAACAGCCGACGCCTGGCCCGAAGGCGCCAACGGCCGTGCCGGCTGTGGCTCCGCGAAAGGTTCCAACCGTCGACTTTCAACGAGAGATCCGGCCGATCCTCTCCGACAATTGCTTTTTCTGTCATGGACCCGACAAGGCGACTCGGCTGATGGATCTCCGCCTGGACACGAAGGAAGGCGCTTTCGCCGCTCGTAAGTCCGGCTCACCGGTGGTACCCGGCGATCCGGCCGCGAGCCTCCTCTATCAAAGGATCAACGCCGCCGACAAAGGGCGTCTGATGCCGCCCGTCCATTCCAAGAAAGTTCTAACGGATGCGCAAAAAGACCTGCTCAAGCGCTGGATCGAGCAAGGCGCCCCTTGGCAGGAGCAGTGGGCGTTCACGGCGCCGGTCCGGCGGCCCTTACCCGCCGTGCAGAACATCCGGTGGCCGCGCAACCCGATTGACCGGTTCGTGCTGGCGCGCCTCGAAGCCGCCGGATTGCAACCCGCCCCGGAAGCCAACCGCCGCGCGCTCGCCAGGCGTCTCTCCCTGGATCTGACCGGGCTGCCGCCTGAACCGGAGGCCGTCGAGGCCTTCGTAAACAACAAATCCCCTCAGGCTTACGAGAATTACGTCGACCACCTGCTCGAATCAAGACAGTGGGGCGAGCATCGCGGGCGCTATTGGCTGGACGCGGCGCGATACGCCGACACCCACGGAATTCATATCGACAACTATCGCGAAATGTGGCCGTATCGCGACTGGGTGATCAACGCATTCAACCGCAACCTCCCCTATGACCGGTTCGTCGTCGAGCAGATTGCGGGCGACCTGATCCCGAACCGGACCGCGGAACAGCAGATCGCTACCGGATTTCACCGCTGCAATGCGACGACGAATGAAGGCGGCGCGATCGTGGAAGAAATCGCGGCGATTTACGCGAAGGATCGCGTGGATACAACCGGCTCCGTTTTTCTGGGACTGACGGTCGGCTGCGCCACTTGTCACGACCACAAGTTCGATCCCATTTCTCAACGCGACTTTTATTCGATGGCTGCGTTCTTCCGCAACACGACGCAGAATCCGATGGACGGCAACATTCCAGACACGCCGCCCATCGTCGTCGTCCCAAACAAGGAAGACGTGGAGCGATGGAATGAGATTCCGGGCGAAGAGACGAGACTGAATGGACGGTTGAAAGACACGCGAGCCGAGGCGGAGACCGAGTTCGTCAAGTGGCTGGATGGTAAGGATCGCGCCTCAGCCGAGTCTCCTCTGGAACCGGCCGATGAACTTCTGGCAGTCACGGTGAGCGGTGGTACGCCGCGATTCGCGGTGAAGGGGAGTCCCGCCGCGGTGACGCTGCCGGAAACGGTCGCGATCGGTGAGGGACACATCAAAGGGCGGAAGGCGCTACGGTTTTCCGGGAAGGGCTTGCTCGAACTGCCGTCCATCGATGCGATCGAAGCCGGCCGCCCGTTCTCCGTCGCCACCTGGTTCTACATGCCCGAAGGCGAGGACAATTTCGTAGTCGCCGGCCAGACGGACCGGAACAGCAAGGGCCGGGGCTGGGTATTCGAGATCACCGCGCGTATTCCGATGCTGCGCATTACCGGGCTCGCCGGCCGCAGTCTGGTGCTGCGCGGAAATATCATCGACCGGCTCAAACCCGCCGCCTGGTATCACATCGCGTTCAGCTACGATGGCAACCGGTCGTCGTCGGGCTTGCGGCTCTTTCTCAATGGAAAGGAAGCAGCCTCGGAAGGCGGAGGCGAATCGGGCCGGCTGAAGGGTGAAATTCGCAATTTCTCACCGCTTCTGATCGGTTCCCAAGGAAACCGCTACTTCGATGGAGGCGCTGTCGCCGACCTGCGAATTTACGGAAGAGTTCTTTCACCGGAAGATGCCGCGCTGCTCGCGCAATGGCCCGCGCTTGAGCTCGCGCGCCGCAAGAAGACCTCCGAGTTGACAAGCGAAGAACGCGAGGGGTTCCGCGGCTATTATCTGAACCGCGAATCCTCCGAGTACATGGAACTGGCGGGGCAGATGCAGGCTTTGTACGCGGAAAAGCTGGCCATCGGCCGCCGCGGCGCGGTGACCCACGTACAGCATGAGAAGAATGGCAGCGCGACCGCGAATGTGCTCTTCCGTGGAATGTACGATCAGCCGCGCGACAAAGTGGCGGCGAACACGCCTTCCGTTCTTCCGCCGATGTCCTCCTCTCTGCCGCGCAACCGCATGGGACTGGCCCAGTGGCTGGTCGATCCAAGCCATCCGCTTACCGCGCGCGTAGCCGTGAACCGTTTCTGGCAGGAGCTGTTCGGAACCGGGATTGTCAAGACCGCCGACGACTTCGGTTCCCAGGGAGAAGCGCCATCGCATCCCGAACTTCTCGATTGGCTCGCGGTCGAGTTTCGCGAGAGCGGCTGGGATATGAAGAAGTTCTACAAGCTGCTGGCGACCTCGGCCACATATCGGCAAGCCGCGGTGACGACTCCGCTGAAACTCGAGAAGGATCCCGAGAACCGGCTCCTCTCGCGCGGGCCGCGCTTCCGCATGGATGCGGAGATGGTCCGCGACTATGCGCTCGCGGCGAGCGGATTGTTGACGCCCACCATCGGCGGGCCTTCCGTGAAACCTTATCAGCCGGACGGACTCTGGGAAACCGTCGCCATGCCCGGTTCGAACACCCGCTTTTATGCTCGCGATTCGGGCGGCAATTTGTACCGGCGCTCGCTCTACTCGTTCTGGAAGCGGAGCGCTCCACCGGCGTCGATGGATATCCTGAACGCGCCCACGCGTGAGAACTGCACGGTTCGCCGCGAACGCACCAACACGCCGCTGCAGGCTCTGGTGACGATGAACGACGTACAGTTCGTAGAGGCGGCCCGGCACTTGGCCGAACGGGCGTTACTCGCCGCTCCGGGCGATGCCGCGAAGCAGATGGAGTTCATTTCCGCGCACCTGGTGGCCCGGCCGCTCGATGAGCGCGAGCGGCTGATCACCCGCAAGGCCTATCAGGACTATCTGCGTTTTTACGATACCAGGCCGGATGAAGCACGCAAACTGATCGCGCAAGGGGATTCGAAACCGGATTCTTCGCTATCCGCGCCTGAACTCGCGGCGATGACCATGGTCGCCAACCAGCTTATGAACCTCGATGAGGTTCTCGTCAAATAGGAGCAGCCCTCATGCAACCATTCAGCCTCGATCCCATTGCCGACTCGATCTTAGCCGAGACCCGCCGCCAGTTCTTTTCACGAGGCGCCCGCGGGCTCGGAATCGGGGCGCTGGCTAGCCTGATCGGCGATGACCTGAAGGCCTCCCCTGCGAGGATTGAAGGCACTGGCGGCTTACCCGGCTTGCCCCACTTTGCCCCCACCGCCAAGAGCGCCATCTATCTGCACCTGGTCGGTGCGCCGCCGCAGATGGACCTGTTCGACTACAAGCCGGGGATGAAGGATTGGTACGACAAGGATCTTCCCGAATCGATCCGCCGCGGCCAGCGCCTCACAACAATGACCTCGGGCCAGAGCCGCTTCCCGATTGCGCCTTCCATTTTCAAGTTCAACCAGTACGGACAATCCGGCGCGTGGCTATCGGAACTGCTGCCGTGGACCGCAAAGATGGCGGACGACATCGCCATCATCCGCACGATGAACACGGAGGCGATCAATCACGAGCCGGCCATTACCTTCATTCAAACCGGTCAGCAGGTCGCCGGCCGGCCGTGCGTCGGATCGTGGATAGCGTATGGTTTGGGCTCGATGAATCAGGATCTGCCGTCGTTCGTGGTACTCAACGCCTCTCACTCCCATCCTAAAGCCGGTGTGCAGGCGATCTCGGCCAAGTTATGGAGCTCCGGTTTCCTTTCGGCGAAGTACGCCGGTGTGGCGCTCCGCTCCGGCAAGGATCCGGTACTGTTCATCAAGAATCCGGAGGGGGTTCCGCCAGAGATGCGGCGTCGCATGCTCGATGCGCTCGGCGAGCTGAATCAGGTGCAGCACGAAAAGTCGGGTGATCCCGAGACTCGGGCGCGCATCGCGCAGTATGAAATGGCGTTCCGCATGCAGTCGTCAGTCCCGGAGTTAACCGATCTCTCGAAGGAGCCTGAAAGCGTATTCAATAGTTACGGGGAAGATTCGCGCAAAGGCGGGACCTTCGCGAACTCCTGCCTGATGGCGCGGCGGCTGGTCGAACGCGGGGTGCGTTTTGTACAGCTCTACCAGCGCGGCTGGGACGTGCACAGAGACCTTCCCGACGTGCTGCCGTCGCAGTGCAAAGACGTCGATCAGGCCTGCTACGCTCTGGTTCAGGATTTGAAATCCCGCGGCATGCTGAAGGACACGCTCGTCATTTTCGGCGGCGAGTTCGGCCGCACAATCTATTCGCAGGGCAAGCTGACTCCCACCGACTACGGCCGCGATCATCACCCCAGGTGCTTCTCGGTGTGGGCCGCGGGCGGCGGCGTCAAAGGTGGCGTCGTGCATGGCGAGACCGACGAGTTCTCGTATAACATCGTGCGCGACCCTGTCCACGTCCGCGATTTCCAGGCCACGATCATGCACTGCTTCGGTATCGATCACGAGCGCTTCGTGTATAAGCATCAAGGCCTCGCCGCACGCCTGACGGGAGTCGAGCAGGCTAATGCGGTGAAGGCGATTCTGGCTTAGCAGGTTGGCGGCGCGATCGCGCCCAGGCTCGAGTGGTTCACTCCGTCTCCCTTGTGTGCTTCAGTCGCGACGACAATTCAGGTGTCAGCGTCCTCGCGACATCGGGCGTGATGAGGCCGGCGGCGTCCATATTGCGAACATGAACCCGATCCTTGTCCCGATACGAAGTGAGTTTCATCCGAATCAGATCCACAACGGGAATCACCATCACTTCCTTGCCCTGGATAAGTTTTCTTTCAGGATCGATAGGCGGAGCAGGGGCCGGATAGTGCGGGAGAGCCTTCTCGTCGCTGAAGATCAAGTGGACTGCATTCCTGGTGGACTCGGTATCGCCGTAGATCAACATATCGACTCCGCCGGCATGGCGAAACCGGAATCCATGTTTTACGGCGTTCCGCCTGATCCGCTCGAAATCTGAACGGCGCACCATGATGTTAACGTCTCGCGTCAGGATGGAGTGTTCGGGATTCGCTTCTTCCACGTGAATCAATACTGCAAGTCCACTAATCACTTGATAGGGAATGAGTTCGGCTGTCAGGGTATCCGCAATCTTATGCAAAATCCCAACCATGTCGAATAAGCGTTCTTCGAACAATGTGTTTACCGCTTCCCCTCGATTCGCCGCATCCACGAGGAACTGCTCAAAAGTAAACATTAGCGCGCCGCTTCGACCGCTTCGGTTTGATTCGCGCGACTAATGGCGCCGCTAAGGCTTGAGCCCCGCACTCAGATCCTGAGGCTTGATCGTCAAGCGAAACGGCGCCGCCGATCGCGTCACGAACACGCGGTTGTAGGCAATCTGCCCGATTACCGTCATCAGATAGTTCTCGAGCGGCGGCGCGTCGGGCTGCGCGCGCAAGGTCACCCGTCCCTGCGTCTCGTCCTTGCCAAGCGCAGTCTTGCTCTGCTTCTCGTCGAACACAATACCCTTCGGCAGCTTGCTGAACTCCTGCGTCAGAATCCACGAAATCACGTTGAGATCGAGCGGTCCCGTGTATTGATTCCGCGTCACGTTTACGTCTATCGTCACCGATTCGCCGGGACGCAGCGTGATCGTCTTCGGAGTCGCTTCGACGATGATGTCGGCCCCATCGGTCACCGCGGCCACCACGGAATTTACTGGCAAAAGGGTCTTTCCATTAACGGACCCCATGGGGGCGTGCGGCCTCGCGATTCGTTCAAGCCCGCCCGACACGCCGCCAATCGAAATCGCTCTCGCATCCGGCTTCGCGTTGGGCGATGCCGTGAGCACGATGTTGCCTTGGTCCAGGTGCGGCGGGATGAAGCTTTCCATTACGGTTACGCCGTTCGGCAGCCCGCGCGCAAACAGCTTCACCGCGCCCGTGAATCCGTTTCTGCGATCCACCGTGACCACCGCCGTGGCCGATTCTCCCGGCCCCATGGGCAGCCGGTCGTCATCGACTATCAAAGTGAAATCGGGTTGCTGCGGCTTGGCGGAGAGATGATAGACGTGGTCCGCCGAGCCGAAGAGATTCGCGTCACGGATGCGGACTTCGTAGTCGCCATCGGCGGGCGCGGTCCACTCCAGGCGCGAGTCTTTGTTCGGCGGGATGGCAAGGTTCGCGGCGAAACGGCCGTCATAGCCAACCGTGTTCGCTTGGTCGTCGTTCGCCTCGATCAGCCGTCCGGTCGAATCGTGAATCTCGAGCAATGCATCGAGAGCCGATCCAAATTCCCGCGCCCGCACTTCGAACTCCAGCCGTTCGCCCTGCTTCGCGTGGAAGCGGTAGCGGTCGATTTTGCCGTCCGCATCGATGCGCCCACTGATGCCTACGGGCATCGCGATCGACGCCGGCGTCGCCCGTGCAGGCTCGACCAACTGCGGCAGGTCACTGATTCCCAGCGTCACCAGGTTCGATGCCCCGCTGGGCGACTTGACCTGGAACTCCAGCTTGCCGCGCGCCCCGGCGGGAACGTCGATTTCATACGGATCGAGACCTTCCAAATGAAAGCCGTGAAGCTGCAGTTTGGCTTTCGATCCGGCGCGGACAACCGGAGGAAACACGGAGGTCACCTGCGGTCCGGAGAGCACCGACAACGCGTACCACCAGCGGTCTTTGCCCTGCATGTAGCGCGCTTCCCAGAGGTGCAAGTAATACGTGCCGTCCTTTTCGAAAGCATGGAAAAGCCGCGGATCTTCTCCCATCCAATCGTCGGCGGCAGCCAGCTCGCGGCCATTCTCATCGCGCAGACTGATGGTAATGTCCGAGAAGGCCCGCTCGAGAAACGGCACAGCCGCTTGCAGGCGCGCTGCATGGACGACGAAGGTGAGCCGGTCGCCGGCGCGGGCGTGAAACTTGTACACGTCGGCGTCCGCGTCCTCGTCGATGAGGCCGTTGACGGTCTGCGGAATTTCGATGGTTTGTGCTTGCGCCGCTGCGTTATTCGGCTCAGACTCGTTCACTGACGGCGCGTCCGAGATCAGCAGACGGCCCTCGGTCGAAAGGCTGCTCTTGGTGACGATGCGAAACGGCCGAATCCCTGGGATGGCGTCTTCGGCCACAGTGATCTTTAGCGTGACGCCTTCTCGCGGGAAGCGGTTTACGCGGGCGTTCTTCGGGACCGGCATCTCCTTCCAGCCGGCGATCGTTCCGGTGACGCCTTCTCCTTCGAACACGACACCGACCGGGTCGCGAAAGTTGTAGTGGCCGGCGACCAGCACTTCGGTGGTCTTACCGCGGCTAACCGCGCCGGGGTAGACCATTTCGATTTGCGGATATCCGCGCTCGGCAAACGCGGGCAGGGCGTTGAGAAAGCCGATCACGATCAAGAGTTCAAGGGTTGTTCGTCGCATGTTCCACCTTCGACGCGCTTCGGGGCTGTCCCATGTTTAGTAAAATTGCGTTCAATCCGCTCGATGCGGCATACCGGCCGCCCGGTTCCACCGCCAACCACTCGCTCGATTTTTTCGGTTCGAGTGGATTCCGCGCCATCTGTTTCTGGATCAGCACCAGCCGAAGCGCGCCCGTCTTCGCGTCCCACACGCGAGTCAAGCCATCGCCGCCAGCCGCCGCGATCTGCTTCGAATCCGGCGCGAACGCTACGCCATACTGCAGATCGTCCGCGTCGATCAAGGTGCGCAGAGGCCGCCCCGTCGAGCCGTCCCACAAACGCACGGAGTGGTCCGCTCCCGCGGTCGCGAGCATGGTTCCGTCGGGACTGAAACGCAGGTCGTAAACCGGAGCGGTGTGGCCCGGCAACTTGCGCATCGGAATCCAGCCGCGCTCGCTGACGCTGTCGCCGATACTGGTCACGTCCCACCAGCGGATCTCGGGCGACTCCCCGGACGTTACGAGAAATTTGCCATCGGGACTGAAGGCCAGCGTCAGTATGGCTCTTAGCTCGGGGTTGATGGTTAGAAAGCCCTTGCCGCTCACGGCGTCGGATAGCTTTACGATTCGGTCCATGCCGCCGGTGGCGAGCGTCTTGCCCTGCCTGTCGAACGCCACGCACTGCACGGTGTCGGAGTGGTCCTGAATGGACGCGATCCGCTTGCGGTCGGCGATATCCCAGATCTCGACCGTCTTATCGAAGCTCACCGTGGCCAGGCGCTTCGAGTCCGGGCTGAACGCCTGGTTGAGGATCACCTCTTTGTGCGCCGCGAGTGTGGCCACCGGTTTCAAGCCCGCGTGCGCGTCGTAGAGACGAATCTCGCCTGGGGAGAAGGGCTTTCCGCCAGCCACGGAAAGCAGCTTTCCGTCGGGACTGAATAAAAGGCTGTTTACGCCGCCCGCCATGTCGTCCAATTCGCGAACCACGCTCTTCCGCGCCAGATCCCATTCGACCACGCGGCCGAACGCTCCCACGAGCAGCGAGCCGCCGTCCGGAGTGAACGCCACGGCAGTGACCGGAGCGAGCGGGCCAATCTTCAACGTTAGCCCTTGCGAGTACTTTTGCACGGCGATTTTTTCCGTGCGCGCGTCCTCATCGACGACGATGGCGCCGGGGATGTCGAGGATCGTGGTCTTCTCCTTGCGGTCGAGCGCTGGAGTGGATTCAATGGGTTTTCGGCTGCCGAACGGGATGAAGACATTGGTGGGCTTCACGGCGATGCGGACGCCAGGCGCGGCGGGCGCATCGGGCAGCAATGGCCGATCGCCTTCCTTCGCGCCCTCGCTGATCCACTGCCGCACCGTCGCAACGGTCTCCGGCGAAAGAGGGGTCCCGCCTCTCGGCATGCGGATCGCGGGATCGGAGGATTCCAAGCGCCGCGCCAGTTCGCTTTCGCCCGGATTACCCGGCGCCACCACGGGTTTCTTCGAGCCACGCACTACAGCATCGTAGGAGTCGAGAGCCAATCCGCCCGAGACCGCGGGTTTATCGGTGACGCCGTGGTTGTGGCAGCCGGTACAGTGCTGCTCGAGGATGGGGCGGATGTGTTTAACGAATTGCAACGGCTCGGCAGCCGCGAGGAGCGGCCAGGCAACGAGGATGAGCCTCCGGCTCATGCCAGCAACTCGGCAATCGGCTCGCCCCCCTTCACAACCGTGATCGGGCGATTCTCCGGGGTCCGGTACTCCTCGACCAAAGGGATGCCCAACGCTTGCAGCGTCGTCGCGCAGAGGTCCTGCACGGACACCGGACGCTCGGTCGGATACTCAGACCGCTGATTTGTTTCGCCGATCACGAGGCCGGTCTTGATGCCGCCGCCGCCGATCCCGAACGCCTGGGTCGCGGGCCAGTGATCGCGGCCGGCTTCCGAATTGATCTTCGGCGTACGGCCGAATTCGCCGATGCAGATCACCATGGTCGAGTCCATCATGCCGCGGTCGGCGAGATCCGTCAGCAGCGCCGAGTAGGCCATGTCCAGAACCGGCAGCAGCTTGTCCTTCAAGTCGTTAAAGTTGTCGCGATGCGTGTCCCATCCAGGCATGCCAACGGTTACATAGCGCACTCCCGCTTCAACCAGGCGACGCGCCATCAGACAGCTCTGGCCGAACATGGTGCGCCCGTAGGCGTCTCTCAGCTTATCCGGCTCTCCGCCCAGATCGAAGGCCTTCTTCGCCACAGGCGAGGTCACAAGCGCATAGGCCTTTTCGTAATAGGCATCCACCTCCGCCACGCGTTCCGCTTTCGCATCGACGTTCCGCTGCCACGTGTCAAGCATGGACAGCATATGCCGGCGATTGTTCAGGCGTTCGAGATCCACCTCTTTGGCGAGCGTGACGTCCTTGACGCTGAAGCCCGGATCGTTCGCTTTGTCGCCGATCTCGAGCGGATTGTGCTCCGCGCCGAGCACTCCCGCATTCAACGCGTCGCGCTTGCGGGCGAAGCTCGGGCCCTGCACGTCGCCGATGAACACGTAGGGAGGGACGCCGTTGCGATAGCCGGTCTTCCAGCTCACGATCGAACCCTGCGACGGGTAGCGGACGCCCGCGCCCGAAGGCGAAGGTGGATAGCCGGTGTTCACCAGTTGGTCGGCGAGCCCGTGCGATCCCTGATTGTGGGTCATCGAGCGGACCAGCGTAAACTTCGAAGTCATGCGGGCGAGCCGCGGCAGATGCTCGACGAAGTGGATGCCCGGCGTGGTGGTGGGGATGGTTTTGAACTCGCCGCGCACCTCGGCGGGAGCGTCCGGCTTCGGATCGAAGCTGTCCATCTGGCTGAGCCCACCGCTTAGCCATAAGAGGATGCAAGAGGTTTCCTTTTTTTGGCCGGCGCGCAGCAGGTGCGGCAGGTTCAGTCCGAACAGCCCGAGCGAGCCGATGCGGAGGTATTCGCGGCGGCTGACGCCGTCGCATTTGCGATGGGTAATGGTGGGGATATCGATCATATTGCGTACTCAGTGATTAAAAATAAACTCCCGCGAGTTGAGCAGGACCCACATCAAGTCTTCTAAAACCTTCTTTCTCGACACTTCCGATTCACGGGCGTTCACGAAGTTCATGGCTTTTTGAAGCTCGGCATCGGAAGGAGCGCGGCTTAAGGTCGCATAGTAGAGGTTCGATACGATCTGCGGCGGCGGCACCAGAGGAAGCAGCGTGGCAATCCGGCCCGCCGGTGACGAGAGCTTCTCCTGCAAATAATCTCCGTTAATCAAGTGTAGCGCCTGCGTAATGTTACTCTCGTCGCTGCGCGAGCATTCGCAGGGTACCTGGCGCTTCGAGCGGCCGAATGTATCCAGGAAGTAAGACGGCACTTCGGGGTCGGGAAGCTCCATGGCGCGGGTGCCCTTGGGGAGGCCGCCGAACTTGTCCGGCACGTTGGTGGCGACGGCAATGGCTTCGAGCAACTGCTCGGCGGTCAGGCGGCGGGGACTGTAGTAGGCGTAAAAAGTGCTGTCCCGCGGACCTCCCGGCGGAGGTTCGGAATCCAGTTGATAGACGCGCGAGCTGAAGATGCGGCGCAACAGATGCTTCTGATCGAAACCGTGATCGCGGAAGTCGCGGACGAGTGCGTCGAGCAGATCGGGTATCGACGGCGGATTGGTGTCGCGGATGTCGTCGAGCGGTTCGATTAAACCGCGTCCCATCGAATATCCCCAAAAGCGGTTCACGAAGTTGCGCGCGAGCCAGGGGTTGTCCTTGGACGTGAGCCAATCGGCCAGCTTGACGCGCGGATCGCCATCGTAATCGTAACTGCCGCCATCGGGAACGGAGGGCTGCACCACCTGCATGGTCTTGGGATGGCGCACGAACCCTGTGGGGCGGATGCGCAGGGTGTTCGCGCCATAGTCGGAGTCCGGCTTCGAATCGATGCGGGCGAAGAAGGCCGCCAAGCCGTAGTAGTCCGACTGTCCCCATTTTTCAAACGGATGCTGATGGCATTTGGCGCAGCCGATGCGGAGCCCCATGAACGTGACGCTCACGGTTTCGGCGGCATCCTCGGGAGTGCGCGACATGCGGAAGAAGGCCGACACTTCCTGGTTATTCGGCTGACCGCGTCCGAGGAGCACTTCGTGCGTCATCCGGTCGACCGGGCGATTCTGCTCCAGATTGCGCCGCAGCCAGCGCTGGAAGTTCCACATCGCCTTGTCGCCCATGCCGGCGCGGGTGACGCGCAGCAGGTCGCCCCAGCGGATGGTCCAGAAGTCGGCGTACTCCGGACGTTCGAGGAGGCGGTCGATGAGACGCGCCCGCTTGTCCTTGGAGGGGTCGGCGGCGAATTCCCGGATCTCCTGTTCCTTCGGAAGAACGCCGATCAAATCCAGATGAACGCGCCGCAAAAACTGCGTGTCGGTCGAGAGCTTTGCCGGACGCAAGCCGAGCTGCTTCCACTTGGCGGCGACCAGTTCATCGATATAGTTGTTGGGGGTAAATTCCGGGAAACTGGTGGCCTTCGCGTACGGCACGAGCAGGTTCACGACAGCCGTCTTTCCCATGTACCGGGCGAGCACCGCGCCTGCGCCTCCGGACTTGGCCGTCACAAGGCCGTCACCTGAAACCTCGGCGACGGAGTCATTCAGAACTTCCATCCGCGAGAGCGCGGTGACGTCGCGGGTGCTGCCGTCATTGAAGCGCGCCACGACCTTCATCTGCAGCTTCCCATTCGTTTGCATCACGGTCGAGCCGGGCGACGCTTCGACGGCGGCGAGCAGCGGATCCTGCAACGTAGGAGGAGGCGCGCCGGCGGCTATCCACGATAGCAGCAGATTGTAAGTTGGTGAATCGGCCGCGAAGCGCCGGCCGCCGCCATGTGGAATGGAGAGCGAGGGCTTGCGTAAGATCAGGCTTTGGGTAAGGTCGTCAAGATTGAGACGCCTCCCCTTCAAGTCTTTGGCAATCGCCTCGTAGTCGGCGTCCACATCGAAGCCCAGCAAGGATAGTTTGAAGCCGCCCTTGCCGAATTGGGAGCCATGACACGCCCCGGAATTACACCCCAGCTTGGTCAGCGCCGGAATGACGCCGTTGCGAAAGCCGGGCGCTTCCTCCGCCGAGGCCACGGCCGCGGCGAGCACGATCCAGATAAGCAGCATGCCACCTCAGAATTCGATTTTCAGCGCCGCCTGCACGTTCCTCGGTGGATTTATCGTACCACTTACCGACCCAAAACTTCCGCTCGCGAGATTCGTATCGGCCCGCCCGAATTGCGGGGTGTTGGTCACGTTGAAGAACTCCCCGCGGAACTGTATTCGCAACCTCTCGCGATAACGGAAGTTCTTCATCAGCGCGAAGTCCGAATACCGCGCGGTATCGAAGCGCAGGTTCGGAATCCAGCGGGGCGCGCCGCCGATAGTGAAGGGCGCCGGCTGGGTTAGAGCCGTCGTGTTGAACCACCGTTCCGGCGTTCGAGTGGAGATGTCCAGATCCTTGAGATTGGCGATATTCGGACGCTGCACGTTGAATCCGTACGCAGCGAGTGTGTTTCCGGTTGTGACTTGAAGCGGTAGCCCAACGTTAAACCTGGTGATGGCGGAGAATTGCCAGCCGCCCAGGACGGCGTCGGCGACGCCCGACATACCGGCGCCGAATTTCCGCCCCTTGCCTACAGGCAACTCGTAAACCAAGGCCGTGACCCAACTGTGCGGGACATCGTGACCGCTGATGGAACGGTCGGCGCTCAGGTTGTAGGCGTCGCGGATGGCTTCACTGAGCTCCCAGCCCTGTGTCTCCGATGCATTGTCGATGGCCTTCGACCACTGGTAGCTCGAGAGCAGGCTGAGACCCCCGGTGAACTGCTTGGTGACCTTTGCCACCAAGGCGTTATAGGAGGCGGAAGCGCCAGGTGTGTCTTCCGGCAGATTCACGGCCACGAATTGCGGATAAGGCCGCAAGAGGCGGTGCGCGGGAATCGTGGCGCTGGAGAGGACACCCGTCGTGATGACGCCGGCGAACGGGTTCGTCACGGGACGGTCGAGCGCCGCTCCCTGGCTCAACAACTGCGTAGGCAATTGATTGACGTTGCGGATCGACCCCATGAGCAGTTTGCGGCTCTGGTTGCCCGCATAGCCCACCTCGAGAACGGTGCCGCGGTTGATCTCGTACTGGATATCGAGGCTGTAGTTCTGGATGTAACCGGTGGGGTGCGCCCGCTGCCAGCCCGTGATGGTCTCCCCGATCAGCGTCTCGAGACCTCTGGTCCGGCCGACCGGCTGCGTGATGCCCCGTGGGAATGGGTTGCTCAGGCGGTCCTGCGGATTGATGCCGTCGCCGCCGGTGGTGCTCACAAACTGCGTAACTGTGGAGAATCCGTCGGCTCCGATGTTAGGACCGCGTCCTACGGTCTGCGGATAAAAGATGCCGTAGCCTGCGCGAGCCACTATTTTATCGGTGAGCTTCAGGGAGAGGCCGACGCGCGGAGCAAGGTCGGACTTGTCTGTGTCCCAAACACCACGATTATCCGGAGTGACGAAAACCAGCCCGCCTGTGAGAGGAAGTCCGACTCTCGCGCCAAGCGGATTGGTGGCGCCGAAATCGAAGCTGTTGTAACGGTCGAAACGCTCGGTGCGGCCCTTTTGCACTTCGTAGCGGATTCCGGCGTTGACAGTGAGCCGTGGGTTGATGCGCCAGGCATCCTGCACGTAGCCGGCGTAGTACATCTGGTTCGAGGCCCCGCGCATGGTGATCGGCGCGATGCCGCCGGGCGCTCCGGTGCCGAGCAGGAGCGATGCGATCGAATTACCCGACGTGGAGCTATTGGCGGCGGCAACCGGCCCGGACGTCATGCCGCGGTTGAAGGGGAAATCCGCCGAGCGGGAGTCGGTGGAATTCAGGTGGGCGGACTCGGCGGCGAACCCGAATTTGATGCTATGGGCTCCTCTTTCCTTGGTCACGTTGACCTGAAGGTTATGCGTGTCGCGAGGAAAGTCGAGGACGCGGGAATTGCTTATGATGGCGAATCCATCGACGTTGAACTGGGGGATCGTGTTCGCGTCGAGCTGGCCGACCAGGGAAGAGGCGAAACCGAGCTTGGTCCCGTCCAGGCCAAGGCTGGGCGAGATCTGCACTTCGCGGAAGCGGCCCGTGCCGACCAACAGGTTAATGACCCAGGTGGGGGTGGGCAGGAAGGTGTTGCCGATGGTGACATGGTGACGGGGAATCACCGAGCCCGCGCCGTTATCGGCGCCGCCGCCGAAGTATTTTGGTGAAATCGACTCGAAACGCGTCTTCGTGATGCGCGCATAGATCGAGTGCTTTTCATTACGCGCCCAGTCGACGCGGATGTCCGTACGATTCTGTTTCGTCACGGACTTGCCGCTTCCAAAGTAGTTCAATGCGCCGGTGACGGAATTACCCGCCGTGTTGGCGGCCGGATAGAAGTTGGCTGTCTTCAGACCCACTGGATCGAACAGGTTGTCCGGAATGCGGTTGCCGGGGAAGGGGTCGCGGATGAAGCCCGCACCGCTCGGGTTGGGACGCGTGGTGAACGGGTTAAATATGGTCGAGAGGCTGCCGTTGGCGTTGAACGTCTGGGAAAAGTCGCCGCGACGCTGCAGTTCCGTGGGCACAGAGTTCAAGTACGGAGCAGGACTGCCCTCGCGCACGCCGTCGTAGCCGCCGAAGATGTATAGATTCTTCCTTTTCCAGATCGGTCCCGAGAAGTTTCCGCCAAACTGGCTGCGCTGGAAGGTGGTCCTCGCCCGGCCGGCGCGATTTTGCGCCCAGGGGTTCGCGTCCAGGTGGTCGTTGCGGAGGAACTCGAAACCCATGCCATGGTATTCGTTTGTGCCGCCCTTGCTAACCATGCTGACCACGCCGCCGCCGGATTTTCCGAACTGCACGTCGTAGGAGTTGCGCACCACTTGCACTTCGCGAATGGAATCGGTGTTGGGAACAGCCAGCAGCGCGCTCCAGTCGCCGCTGGTGGCCGGCACGCCGTCGATCAGCATGGCGGCGCTTTCATCGCGGCCGCCGTTGAGGGCGAATCGTCCGTGACTCGAGTCCTGTACAGACGTCGAGATGCCCGTCCGCACAGATACGGTTCCCGCCATGAGGTGTACCATCACGAACGGGTTGCGGGCGCTGACCGGCAGCTCCAGGAACTGTTTCGCCGGCAGGGTCACGGATTGATTGGCCGTTTGGGTGTCGAGGGCTACGGAAGACTCCGCGACCTCGACGGTCTGGGTGACTTCGCCCAACTGCATCGCGATGTTCAACTCGGCCGACTGGTTCGAGGCGAGCGCGACACCACGCAGAGCGGTTATCTTAAAGCCGGTGAATTCTCCGGTGACGTCGTAGGTGCCAGGCAACAGTTGCGAAAACGTGTAGCGGCCTTCGCTTCCACTCGTCGTCTGGCGGCTGTCGTTGGTTGCGATATTTTTGATTCTTACGGTGACTCCAGGCATCACCGCTTGATTCGGGTCGGTCACGAGTCCGGTAAGATTTGCCGTGAATGACTGCCCGAAGCAGGTTCCAGAGCCGGCCAGCAAGACCATGGCAGCCCACAGGTACGGTCGAGTCGTTTTCATTACCCACCTCCCATCCATTTTGGCGTCACTACCCAAGGGTAGGCATCGCCATGGATGCGCATAACAGGACTATACGGCCCCTCCCGTTGACAAGTCAAGCGAAAAAACCGGATTCTTCCGCAATTCCGGATCGCCGGCGGCAACGCGCTGCCATTCGCCTTGTTGCTGTTTTACGGAAGCGTCGCTAGAGACGGCTTGCTCGGCCCCGGAAGCTCAGTGACGAATTGAAGTCCGTCCTCCCCCAGCTACCATGCCTCAGTAGCCTGCCGGCGGACAGTCGAGAACCCTCGCGGCTCACCTTCATCCGGCTCAAGAGCATGCAGCGCAGTTCGCGCTGGCTCCTCCTGGTTCATAGGCGTTGAAATCGGCCGGCTGGCAGGACGTCATGGATCGCTGCCTTCAACCGGGATTCCGGAGCGCGCGCGCCCAGCCCGACTCCGGGGTACACGGACCAAGCCTCCGGATGCTTCGGAATCGGAAACTGAGGATCTGCAGACGCCGGAGCGAAATCGGTCTTGCCAACGATAGCCCGATCGGCCAGCATGTCTGCGGCGTTCGTTGCCTGCAGTCGAGACGCCGGCGCGATCGGACCGCCGCCACATCGATACTATTCGTTTTACTGGACTACCTGCCGTATTGCTGCGGGTTCTCTTCGGGCCGTTAGGTCTTTCAGCGGAATGGCGACACCGTTTTCGCGCAGGTAATCGGGGAGGCGACGCCTGGCTGCGTTTTCGACGGCCACCTTATCGAGATACCGATACCAATTGAATCCGGTTCAAGTAGCTCTCGAGCTGCGACAGCCCATCCCGGAGCAGTTGGATATCAGCCACAGTGGCCGATTGCTCGAGCGTTGCCCCGATTTGGGACAAGCCGGGGAATCCGTAGGTTCCGCCGCTACCCTTCAGATTGTGCGCGAGAATTCTCAGGCGTTCGAAATCCGAAACGGCGAGCAGATGGAGCATGTCCGGCAGGTCTTGCTTCCGCTCTGCCAAATACTCCGGGAGCAAATCCTCCAGGTCCTCCGGTACGTCGATTACGATTGGATCGATGGCGCCCGGTGGAGGGCCGGCCCACTCGCAGTAAAGCTGGCCGTGTTCTTCGATCGCAGCCAGGAGCCGTTGTTTGGTAATGGGCTTCGTCAGATGGCCATCGCATCCCGCCGCGAGGCTCTTCGCGATATCCCCGGAACGCGCGTTGGCTGTGAGCGCAACAATCGGAGTCGCCGGCAGACCGAGTTCCCGTTCCCTCGCCCGTATCATTGCCGTCGCCGTCAGTCCATCCATCACGGGCATCTGAACATCCATGAGGATCAGATCGAAACGCGCCGCGGCGAACTCGTCTACGGCTTTCTGTCCGTCCTCGGCAAAAGTGACGGCATGAGGGCTATTTTTCAAAAACGCCTGGACCACGAGCCGGTTGTTCGGTGAATCCTCCGCCACAAGTATCCGCAACGGCTTCTGTTCCCGTAGCGGCGCAATATTGAAGCGCCGGGAATCCGGAATAGGCGCCGCGCCGGCACTGAGCTGCCCATTCAAGGCGCAGGAAACCAGCCGAAATAGTTCAGTTCGCTTCACCGGTTTCAAGGCGTAACCGGCGAGAGACAATTCCTGCCGCCGCACGAGATCTTCCGGCCGTGAGTCCGACGTCAGCATGATAACGGGCAGGTCCGGGGAGATTTCCCGGATTCGGGACGCCACCGTGAAACCGTCCATGCCCGGCATGCATTTGTCGACGATAACGAGTGAATAGGGCCGCTCATCGCGAATCGATTCGGAGATTTCGGAAAGGCAAGCGGCGGGCGCGGCGCTTTCCCGCGTCTCCAGTCCCCACGCGCCGAGAGCCTCGCACACGATAAGACGGTTGGTTGCGTTATCGTCAAGCACCAACACGCGCCGTCCTTCAAAGTCTTGAACTTCGCCAGCGGGCAACGAAACGCTTTTCGGCGGCGCCAAGTCGAACAGGGGAGCGAAGGTGAAGATACTGCCCTGCCCCACCGTACTGGTAACTGTCAGTGCGCCTCCCATCAACTCTACGATCCGGCGGCTAATGCTGAGTCCCAGACCCGACCCCCCGTACTGCCTTGTCGTCGATGAATCGGCCTGTGTAAAGTTGTCGAAGATTGAATCGACCTTCTCGGCCGGGATACCAATGCCGGTGTCGCTAATAGAGAACTCGATCCGCCGGGGGTCGCCGGACACGTGGTTCCGAACCGTAAGCACGATCTCGCCGGTGTCCGTGAACTTGACTGCGTTGCCCAGGAGATTGATGAGGACCTGCCGGAGCCGTGTAGGGTCGCCAGCGACCGCCGTCCCGATCCCCGGCGAGATCCGGGACATCAGGAGGATCCCTTTTTCCCTCGCCTTCGCGCTGGCGAGCTCGACGGCTTGATCCACCACTTCTTCGATATTGAACCCGACCTGTTCAAGTTCGAAGTGGCCGGCCTCGATTTTCGACAGATCCAGAATGTCGTTGATGAGCGATAGGAGGTTGGACCCGGCCCGGCGGAATACATCGACATAATGTTGCTGTTCGGCATTGAGGTCCGACTCCCACAGCAATTCCGCCATCCCAAGGATCGCGTTCATAGGTGTCCGGATTTCATGGCTCATCGTCGCCAGAAAATCGCTTTTTGCCCGGCTGGCTTCCTCTGCCCGCCGGGTCTGCTCGGCCAATCTGTCGTTATTCAGGCGCAACTCCCGCTCGAGGGTCTTGCGAGCCGTGATATCGGTGGCAATGCCGAGAAATCCCTCGATCGCCCCATCCGGACTGCGAACCGCGGTGACAATGAGCGTGACGTCCAGCGCGCTGCCGTCCTTCCGGATGTAGGTCCATGGCCTTTCGTCGAACCTTCTATGGCGGGCATGTTCCGTGAAAACGTCGAAGCCCTCGACCAGGCGCCCGAACTCGAGCGAAAGCTCCTCGGAACGCCGACGGCATTCCGCCGGATCGTGAAGGATCTCCGGCGTCCGTCGCGCCACCATTTCGTCCGCCCGATACAGCAGCATCCTTTCAGCGCCGGCGTTGAATACTTCGATCGTACCCTGCGTATCCGTGGCTATGATGGATACCTGCGTGGCGGCATCCAATATGCTCTGAAGTTTACTCTGGGTGTGCGCCAGCTCCTGATTGGCGTCCGCCAGCTCAGCCGTGCGCTGCCGGACACGCTCTTCCAAGGTTTCATTCAGGCCCTTTACGGCTGCTTCCGCCTGCTTGTAGTCCTCGATATCGGTTCCCGTTCCGAACCATCGGACAATCTCGCCCGTGGCGCCGCGAATAGGTACCGCCCTTCCCAGGTGCCAACGATAGGACCCGTCGGAAGCCCGCTTGAACCGGTATTCGATCTCGTACGGCTCGCCGCTGGTAACCGCTTTCGTCCATCGCTGAATGCAGTTTTCCACATCGTCCGGGTGCAACACGGGCTGCCATCCCGAGTCCTGTATTTGCTTAAACGTCCGGCCTGTATAGTCATACCAGCGCTGGTTGTAGTAATCCCGGTTGCCGTCGGGCGTTGCGGTCCAAACGAACTGCGGAAGCGCATCGGCAAGGTGGAGAATCTGTTTCTCGCTTTGATGTAACGCGAGCTCGGCTTCCTTGCGGCCGGTGATGTCCAGATTAATGCCTTCGAGCCGCAGCGGGCCGCCGTCCTCGTTGCGGGTGATGCTGCCCTGCGCGGCTAGCCAGCGCACCGTATCATCCGGCCAGATGACACGAAACTCCGAACTGTATTCCTTCCGCCCGGCGATAGCATCCGCCAGGGCGAGGTGAATCACCTCCCGGTCGTCGGGATGGACCATCCGCATGAAATCGTCGATCGTGCCGGGAGTCTCGTCCGGCGGAAGGCCGTAGAGTTCCTTGAGCTTGCCGTTCCAAACGACCTCGCCCGAGACCAGATCGCAGCTCCAACTGCCGATCTTGCCAGCGCGGAAAGCGGTCTCCAGTTGGCTCTCCCGGTCGCGGAGAAGGCTTCCGACGCGACGCTCTTCCTCGATGGCTGCCCGAAGAGTTTCGTTCATCCCGACGAGGTCGCCCGTCCGGTCCGCAACCTTTGTCTCCAGCTCGGCATTCAGCGACTCGATCTCCCGCATCCGTTCGCGGACCACCTGCCAGAGAAACGCGAGGAGAGCCGCGAAGCAGGCGCCCGACATCCCTGCCAGCAGAATCCAATTGGCAATGTGCGACGCACTGCTCCGGCCTGGCGCCGGCGCAACGGTGAACGTCCAGTTTCCGTATAGCCACGTTACGGACGTTTCGGCCGAGAGGATCGCCTGTAATGGTTCCTGCCCGGCCAGCACGTCCTCCGAGTCAACCGTGACTCTGAGCATCCACTCAGCGCCGAGGGCGGAGGTCGCGCTCAATAAAACGACGGACGGATCGAGGCTTGCGGCTAGGAAGTAGGGTGACCCGGGTCGGCCGAGCGCGAGCACCAGCCGAGGACTGTCGACCGCCGGATGAATCAATTCCGAATATGGCAATCTACCCGTGGAGGGGCGCCATATTTCGAGCGGATCGCGACCGATGAGGCCCGGAGAGACCCTGCGCCCCACAATGGCGCCCGTGGCGCGTTCGACCCACTCAAGCGAGGTCAGTGCCGGGAAGTCTCGAAAATAATTCGCGAGATCACGGTCACAGCTGGCCGGCATTCCCCGGCATTCGGGCGCCCATCGCTCCGCAAATCGGGTCAGGGCGGCCAAGGTTTCCGTAAGCGAGCCTGTGGTGAGTCGGGCCGCGCTGGCTGCAACTGTCTGGGAACGGGTCAGCATCCCTTTGCGATGATCGCTGACCGCGCCAGCCCATATGAGCAGGGTGATGCAGGCGACGCTTGCTCCAACCGCCGCCGACAGCCACTCCCGGTCATGGAATCGGAGAGCCCGCCAGCCGCAGGTTCCAATACCCAGACCCAGCACAAGAAACCCTACCGTCGAATTCGCAGCCATGCTGGTCGTTGCCTGACCCCACCGGTAGACCGATTCCATGCCGCTCAAATACCCGATTATCGAGGCGATAGCCACACTGATGACGCCTACGCTACCCGTTAGCGCGATGAGGGGCGACTTGCGTGGAAACAGCCGGCTTACGCCCCAAATGAGGCCCACCGTGGTGAAACACGCCGCCGTATTGACTCCCATCCGCCCCGGGTCTTTGCTTGCGGCGAGCCATGACCGGAACAGAGCCTGATCGATGCCGAGGTCCAAACCCGTAGCGTACTGAACAAGCGTCGTCGCACCGAGAATAAAAAGCGCGGCGCTGGTGACCAATTTCAACTTCGGTAATCGACCTGAGCATGTTAAGCCGATTCCCGCCAAGACGAACCCGGCGGCCGTGTTGAACATCATCGGCGTCCCAGCCCACATGTTTACTAGGGTGGGCACGTGAAAAAGCCAGCCCGCGATTACCAGAGCGCCCAGTAGGAGCACCGCCAATCCGCATGTCGCGGGAATATCGCGGCGAGGGCGAGCCGGTATTTGACAATTGCCGTTCATAAGGGCGGGTTCAGTTCGGGTACCAGGGTTTGAGAGGACCGCTCCATGTATCGGTCAAGCTTGTACTTCTCCAACGGGCGCGTCCCGAATGAAACTGAATCGCCCATTAAAGGCCAGGAGTGGTTTCGACGGTTTCCGGTCGGCCTTGACGGGTATTGAGGCTGGCGGCGGTTTCAAGCGCCTGCGGTGAGCGCCCGGCTCGCCGGCTGAGATGCGAACGTACATTGTCGACGAATGTTCGCGGATCGATGGGTTTCGTGATGAATCCCGAACATCCGGATGCCAAAGCGCGTTCGATATCCGAGGCCATGGTGCAGCCTGAGAGCGCTACGATCGTCGCCTCTGCGGTGCCCGCACTGGACCTGAGCTTTCGAGCGAGGCTCAATCCGTCCAATCCGGGAAGCAGGATGTCCATCAAGATGAGACCGGGACAAAAGTCCTTTAGAATGTCCATCACTTCGCCGGCGTTTGCCGCACCCTTGACGTTGTAGCCGGCTTTGCTCAGCAGATGGCAGAACATCTTGCGGCTGGCGAGGCTGTCTTCAACGACAAGAATCGATTCCATTCCCATAATCTGCATATCGGCTTCCTGTCGAAATCCCATTAGGGCGGAACCAAACAGGAAGTTCGGTTACGATGCTGGAATGGCGGCGAACTGCCGTGGATCCGGCTTTCCACGGCAGCCTGCCGCGCTGCGGATGTGCGAGGGAACATCAGCCGCCGCTTCGTGAAGGCAGGATGCTGGTTCATCCGCGGCCGCTCCACTAGATGAACCGGCACCCCAATCATCCGCCGGGAGATGGATTGACGTACCCGGCGCTCAATCGGCGGAACGACAGACTCCTCCACCGGATGACCGTTCCAGTACGGCTGAAAGGGCCGGGACGGTTAAGAGCGAAGCCGCCGGGACCGAGGAGGCGCCGCGCGACGCGACGCCTCCGGCCCGTCCCACTCCCGCAGGGCCAACCGCAACTGCCCGGTCTCGCGATCGCGCCGCAGGCGGTGCGTTGCGCGATGGTGCGGGCCATCCGGCGGGGAGAACTCAACGATCGCATGTGCTCCGCCCTGCCAAAGAACGGCAACGTCCACGCACGGGCCGCGGCGCCATGTTCTGCTGCGTGGCGGCTTTCCCGGAAATGGACAACGGGAAGAATCGTCAGGCCGCCCGGTAGATCGGGTCGAGACCGGCGAGCGGTTCAGGCAGGGTTGAGGCCGTATCCATCAGAAGTACAGCTTGACCGCAAGCTGGATAATGCGCATGTCGCGCGCGCCGTTGAACTCGCCAAAATAGGTTCCCAGCACGGAAGGGTTGCCGGCAGGCCGAATGCTGTTCGTTACGGCCAGATTCGTAAAGTTGTTGAAGATGGCCCCTCCGGTCTGGCCGGCGCCGTTAACCACGTTAGTGGTCAAATTGCGGCCTGAGAACTGTGGAAGATTAAAGACATTGAAAGCCTCCGCGCGAAGCTGCAGGTAGCGCTTTCCGTCGCCGCCGAGCGGGATGCTCTTGAAAACCGAAAGGTCCTGATTCCCGATCCCCGGGTTACGCAAATAGTTCCGCGGATAGGAACCGGCGTTTCCGATTCCCGGGACTTGGAAGGCGGCCGGATTGATGGTGGCGCCCGTCTGTGGGCTGCCTGTCGTCAAGAAGCGCGGCTGCTGGCCTGCCAGGTTGCCGGCGGTGGGAGTTCCCAATAAGCGGACACCCGCATCCACCCCCGCGATGGTGAGCGCGAGCTCCGTGGGGCTCCCCGTTGAAATCGTCGTGATCCCTGAAAGCGTCCAATTGTCGAAAACCAGGCGCGCAAGCTTTCCGCCACCTAGCAGCTTTCCGCCGCCTGGGAGATCCCACACCGCCGTTCCCACAAAGTAATGCGTGCGATCGAATGCCGCGAGAGTGTAGTCCTGGCCGGCATCCTGGAGCCGCGTATAAGTGCCATCGTCGGACACGGTTGTTTCCGTTCTCGACAGGGTATAAGCGATGCCGAACGTGGCGCCCTTCGAAAACCGGCGGTGGGCGCTGATCTGCAGCGAATTGTAATCGGCGTCCGCGTCGAAGAGGGTGGTTGTAATATCGCCGTATCCCTGGTACGGGCGCAGAAAATCGATCGGCAAGATGTTCGCTCCGCTGAAGGCCGCGCCCGCCGCGGAGTAGATAGCCGGCAGGTTCGCCTCCGTGGCCGGTATCGCGCCATTGGCGAACTTTGTCGGATCCTGCGCCGCAGCCTTGAATGCCGCCCCATAGGCGGGAGCGTTCAGGTTGGTGCGCCGCGCCAGCTTCCGCGACTTCGTGCCCACGTAGGCGACGTCGACGACGGTACCGGCGCCGATGTTCCGCTGCACACCGAGACTGAAGCTATAGATGGCCGGGAAATCGGAATTTCTTTCCACCGTCCTGATGGCTGAGGGCGAAAGCGCTCCGCCGCCCCCCGGCTGAATATCCCGCAGGTAGCCGAACTGCAAAGTCGGACTCTCGACGAATGGCGGATTCGATGGTGCATTCCCGGTGATATCGCTCTGATACCGGTCGTATGTGGTCCCAAAGCCACCGCGCACGATGGTCGAGTGGCTGCCGGTAAGATCCCAGGCAAAGCCGAGGCGCGGCTGCCAAAGGAGCAGCGGAGCGTCGAGGCCTCCAGAAGGATAACCCTTCGAGACAAGGCCGAGCCCGTTAGCCGGGTTGCCGGACCCCGAAACCAGTTTTCCCGCATACAATCCCGGCAGCGTGTTGGTTAACGTGGGAGCGCCCTGCACGGCGGGATCGATCGCTCTGTATGTGGCCGCGCCGGCGGAACAGGTGGCCGCACCCACGCACACCGGCCGGTAGATTCGCTGGGCATCGGCCGCTTTGAACAGGGCCGCGTCGAAGAAGCTTGCATCGCCCGCGGTATTGTACAGCGGCTGATACCAGGAGAGCCGGACGCCGAGATCGAGCGTCAGCCGCGGCGAGATTTTCCAGGTGTCCTGCGCAAACCAGGAGGCGTCGTGATACAGGTTGTTCTGGTTGATCTTCGTACTGGCTTGCGAATAGTTGGTGTAGACGCCGAGGAGAGCGTTCGAGAACGGGTAGCCCGTGTTGAGCGGATTCTGTGCGTTGGCCGTGAAGTCGAGATCGCTCTGCACGCGATTCTGCGAATTGCTGGCGTTTGAGGCGCTTTGGAAATAGAAACCCACCTTGAAGACGTGTTTTCCGGCGACCTTGGTGAAGTTGTTCATCGTCTGCCAGATGAGAAACCGCTGGTCGAAGGTCCCGAAAACGTTGGTGTTGACTACCGTTCCGACGCTCCCGATGCCGCCGAAAGTCAGGCTGGGGATCAGGTTCGCCGTGTTGGCCTGCGGATAGAGAAGAGGCGTGTCGATTCCCGCGGCCGCTCTCGTGGCTTTGTCGTCCTTCGGCGCGATGGTCACGCCGCCGCGGCCGACGCCGAACATGAACTCGCCTACCCATCTGCTCCCGAAGTTCTTTGTCATTGAGATTGTCGGCACACTGCCCGGTCCATTCCTGCGTTCGGTAATGGTAAGGGGCCAGTTCCAGGATGCGGTGGTCGTGCCGTATGCGAACTGCTGCGCGTCGCGATTGTATACCCAGCGGACGCTGACCCGCGTGGAATCGTTGATGTTCCAGTCGCCACGCATGATGGTCTCGCTGCGGGGATACGAGCTTGGCGTCTGAGAGGTGTAGTTGTAGACGTTGCCGCCGGCCGCCGTGTTCGGCGCGGGCAGGAAGTTCAGAATAGCGCGGCCCGGCGTGTAGAAACGGTTCGAAGGGATAATGTTCCCGGGAAAAGGCGCCCCCGTGGTTGGATCCACGATTGGAATCCCCCGACCCGCGCCATCCACGGTGCGGGAGAAGTCGCCGCCACGCTCGGCCTCGGTGGGAACTCGAATGTTCATCGACGCGGCCTGCGGCACCAGTTGCCGGTAGTACTCCTGACTGACGAAGAAAAACAGCTTGTTCCGTCCGTTCACGACGCGCGGTATGTAGACGGGGCCGCCCAAGTCCCAGCCGTAGAAATTGTAGCGGTAGAGAGGACGCGAGAAGCCGGCCGGTGAACCGCCCCGAAGGTTATTAAAGTAGGTGTCGGCGTTGAGACTGTCATGGCGCCGGAAGTAGCGGACGCCGCCATGCAGCTGGTTCGTGCCTCCGCGCGTGGTGAGCGCGATGAATCCGCCGCCGGCGCGTCCGTACTCCGCCTGATAGTTGGACGTGAGCACCTTGACTTCCTGCAGCGCGTCCGGATTGACCGACACAAGGGCGCCGGTATTGTTTCCCAAATTCAGGTTGGTGACGCCGTCAATCGTGTACTCGTGCTGCGCCCCGCGGGTTCCGTTGATGTTAAAGCCTCCGGCAATATTCGTTACCGTCGAAGCGGCGTTTGCCGTGACGCCGCCCGAGATCACACCGGGAATCGTCCGCATCAAATCCACCACGTTGCGGCCGTTAAGCTGAATATCCCGGAGTTGCCGGTTGGTCACGATGTTCGAGCGCTCGCCCGATTCGGATTGAAGCTGAATCGTGCCTGCGTCCGCCTCCACGGTCACCGTTTCAGTGAGACTCCCGACGGCCAGCACCACGTCGCCAACGTTCACCTTCGAGGCCACTGGCAGCACAACGTTGTTGTTTTCCTTCTTCTTGAATCCCGACGCTTCCACGGTGAGCGTATACACGCCCGGGGGAAGCTGGGAGAAGACGAAGCTGCCCTCGACACTGGTGGTCGCCGACTGCCTTAGCCCCTGCGCCTGGTTCACGACCACCACGGCGGCTCCGGGAACGACGCCGCCATTCGGGTCCTTGACAGTCCCGCCGATAGACCCATTACTTTGGGCGAAAGCAAGTCCCGCAAACGTGGCGAGCGTTGCCAGTCGAATAGATTGCCGAGTGAACATGAACGACCCCCTGTTTTTTCAACGAATGTATCCGTTGTTCCGTAGCCCTCTGGTATGAACCGAGACCGCTCAGGGAACGGCGTGCTGCACACTATATCAAAAATGTCCGCCCAGCGCCAACTCGCCGGAATTAGGAAAAATTAGGAACTTTTACTTGGCCGCTACAGTGGCCGGGAGTTCGAAGAGTTCGAATGTAACGAAACCCCCTAACCCCTTGATACGGACCGTCTTCGAAACGGCCCGGAGCGGCATATGGCGCGCGCCGGAGCGCGGCGAAGCGAGCCCCATGCCCGGCCGAACCTTGGGTCGCGCCCATTGGGGGACCTAAAAACAGCCGTTTCGCGAAGATATCTCTCTGCCGGCGTGAAGAGTCCGCCTCGTTCAGCCGATAGGTATTCAGAATGCCACGGCTGTCTCTATTTCGATGCGTGTCCCGCACTATCCTCGTCCTGACGGGAACGCTCGGGTCAACGGGCCTCGCGCCGGCGCTGGACACGGCCAAGTTGTTGTCACAGTACCGTGTTGATGTCTGGCACGTGCGCGACGGTCTGCCGCAGGAATCGATCAGAGCCATCACGGAGACGTCCGACGGGTATCTTTGGTTAGGCACCCAGGCCGGGCTTGTGCGGTTCGATGGCGACCATTTCCATGTCTTCACAGCTCAGAACACACCGGCGTTCCAAAAGGGAGATCACATTCTGGCACTCAGCGCCGATCCCGATGGCGGTCTATGGATCGGAACCCGTGAAGGCGGACTGGTGTATGCAAAAAACGGCCGATTCCGGGCGTATTCCTCCGCCGACGGGCTTGCGGGCGAGCCTATCCGCAGCATCCTCACCACTCGCGGCGGCACACTCTGGGTCGGGGCGGAGCACGGCGGTTTGCACCGCTTCGACGGCCGGCGTTTCGTTCGTGTGCCACTGGGAACAGGCGAGGGTGAATCCACCGTGCGTTGCCTGCTGGAGAATTCCGACGGGAGCATTTGGGCCGGCACCGATGGCGGCCTGAAACTGATCTCGCATGACGCGGTCAAAACGTTCACCCGAAAGGATGGCCTGTTCACCGATCGAGTCTGGGCGCTGGCCAAGTCTCCAAATGGCGACCTGTGGATCGGAACCCGCTGGGGCGGGCTCAGCCGCATGTCGGGAGGAGTAATTGAGAACTTCGGCCTCAAACAGGGGTTGCCCGATCCGTCCGTCCTTACCATCCTCGCGGACAAGGACGGGAGCCTGTGGATCGGCACGGACGGCGGCGGCCTGGTCCGGTTGAAAGACAACCGTTTCGAGCCCCTGCCCGCGGGCAGCGGCTTTCTGAACGATATCGTGCGCTGCGTTTTCGAAGACCGCGAGGGCAGTCTCTGGGTGGGCACGGCCGGGGGCGGACTGGCGCGCCTTTCCGATCAGCCCTTCACCGTTTTCAGCAAGCGCGAAGGGATGACGTCGAATCTGGTTTGGTCGGTGGCCGGGAGCCGCTCCGGAGGAGTATGGGTAGGCACGGCGGACGGCATCAGCCGGATAGAAGGAGTTGGGCGGGCCGCCGCGCGAGTCTCGTCCGAATTGGACGGAATGCAGGCATGGCCGCTCTTTGAGGACAGCCGCGGCGACCTGTGGGCCTGTACCCAGCCCAAGAGCCTTCATCGTTTTCCGAGTGGCAATCCGCGCTCGCCACAGCGCCGGTCGTGGGATCTCGCGGTGCGATGCCGCACGATTGCGGAGACGCGCGACGGCGCAATCTGGATCGGCACCGACAAAGGCCTTTACACCATCAGGAACAACGCACCCGTGCAGTTCACCAAGGCCGAGGGCCTCGCTTCGGACTACGTGAACGCGGTCCAGGCGTCTCCCGATGGGGCCTTGTGGATCGGAACCTCTAACGGTTTGAGCCGTTACCGGGACGGCCGCTTCGAGACTTGGCGGAAGCAGGAAGGACTGTCGAGTAACAATGTGATTTCGTTGCACGTGTCGGAGGATGGCGCGGTTTGGATCGGGACTTACGGGGGAGGCCTGAACCGCTTTTTCGAGGGGCGCTTCACAAATTGCACCACCGGCCGGGGTTTGCCGGACAATTTCATCTATTCCATCGCGGAGGACGCCCAAGGTTCATTCTGGATGACCTCGCGCACGGGGTTGATCCGCATCCGGAAGGACGACCTTCTCTCGGCGATGAGCGGCGCGCGTCTGTCGCTTCCGCCTTCGCAATACGCTCCGCACGAACTTCTCAAGAGTACGGAATTCAATTTCGGCGCACAGCCCGCGGTGTGCCGGACGGGGGATGGGCGCCTTTGGTTCCCCGCATATGGCGGCGTGGTCGCGATCGATCCAAAAGTCCGGAGCTCGAGCGCGCTCGCTTTGCCCGTGTACCTCGAGTCGGTAACGGCGGACTCTTCGCCGGTGGAGTTGGGAACCGGAGCCAGGCTGAATCCGGCCGTTCGCGCGCTCGAGTTCCGTTATGCCTCTCCGAGCCTGCTTCGCCCGGAACTGCTGCGCTTCCGATATCGTTTGGACGGGTTCGACAACGATTGGGTCGATGCCCAGAACAGGCGCATCGCGTATTACACCAGCCTCAGGCCCGGCGCCTACTCGTTCCACGTAACCGTGAGCGACAACGGGATCGCATGGACGGAACCGGGCGCCCGTTTCGACTTCGTGATTCTCAGTCCCTGGTATCAGACTTCGTGGTTCGCGCTGGTACTGCTTGCAGGGCTGGGGCTCGCTTTCCGTGAAGCTCACCGCTGGCGCTTTCGCGCCCTCAAGCAGCGGCAAGCCCTTCTGGAATCGCGGGTGGAGGAGCGAACCAACGAACTACAGCGGGAAATCGAGGTTCGGCGTGGGGCGGAGGCTGAGATGCGGGCGGCCAAACAGGCCGCGGAGCGGGCGGATCGCGCCAAATCGGAATTTCTGGCGAACATGAGCCACGAGATTCGAACCCCGCTGAACGGCGTCATCGGCATGACTAGCCTGCTGCTCAAGTCCGAATTGACAACGGATCAAAGCGCGTGTGCCGAGGTCGTTCGCCGGTCCGGCGAGAGCCTCCTTGCGGTAATCAACGACATCCTGGATTTCTCGAAGATGGAAGCGGGAAAGCTGCGAATCGAGTCCTGCCCATTCGACCTGCTGCAAATCATCGAAGACGTGGACGAGATGCTGGCGCCCAAGGCAAGGGACGCCGGAGTGGACCTGATTCTGCGATACCCTTCCACTGTTCCGCGGAACTTCGACGGAGACGCCGGCCGCATCCGGCAGGTGCTGACGAATCTCGTCGGAAACGCCGTCAAGTTTACCAGCCGAGGCCATGTCCTCATTTCCGTGGAACTGGAGTCGCCCGATGAGAAACGGCCCACGATCAGGATCTCGGTTCGCGATACCGGCATAGGAATTCCTCCGGATAAGATCGATCTCCTCTTCGAAAAGTTCAGCCAGGTGGATAGCTCGCCAAGCCGGAAATTCGGCGGCACGGGCCTTGGTTTGGCAATAAGCAAGCAACTTGTGGAACTGATGGGGGGATCGATCGGGGCCGAGAGCGTTGCGGGCCAGGGGGCGGCGTTCTGGTTCACGCTGACGCTACCGCTCGACATCGAGCCTCGTGCAGCCGCCGAGCCGCCGCCGTTTCTGAAGGATCTGCGTGTTCTGATCGTCGATGACGACGAGGTTTGCCGGCGTGCGCTCGGCGAGCGGATCACAGCCTGGGGCATGCGGAACGACGGCGCCGCTTCCGGCGAAGAGGCCCTCAAGGTCATGCGCGCCGCGCATGAGGCGGCCGCGCCGTATCATATTGCGATTCTCGATCGCCAGATGCCCGGCATGGACGGGGCAAAACTCGCGGCGCTGGTCAAGGCGGACCCGAGGCTCCGGGACTCGCTGCTGGTCATGCTGAGTTCGGCCGGCCGCGAGGCGGAGATGCCGGCAACGGAAAGCTTGGGCCTTGAGGCTTGGTTACTCAAACCGGCCCGAGAGTCGCAAATGATGAATGCACTTGCGGCCGCCTGGGCCATGAGATCGGGCGCCGGCGCCCTGCCGCCAGTTGTGGATCGAGATCCAGGCAACGCCGAGTTCGCGGATAGCTTTGACGGGGCGGGGATTCGAGTGCTCATCGCTGACGATAATGTGGTTAACCAGACGGTCGCGGGGCTGATGCTGCGGAAATTAGGCCTGCGCTCGGACGTGGCGGGGAACGGATTGGAGGCCATCCAGATGTTCGCCATGGCGCCTTACGACCTCATCCTGATGGACTGTCAGATGCCGGGGATGGACGGCTACGAGGCGGCCCGGGAGATCCGGGAGGGGGAAAGAGGGAACCGGCGTGTCAACATTATCGCGATGACCGCGGATGCGGCGGCCGGCGCGCGCGAACTTTGCCTGGCGTCCGGGATGAACGACTACGTTACCAAGCCTCTCAGGCTGGAGGATCTGTCCGCGGTATTGCGGAAGTGGATCGCGAAGCGGACGCCGGCCGCCGATCCGGTCCCGGTCTAGGTGGCGGACGCTTCCTGCTGCTCGCCGTCGAGCCGGATGTCCCTCCCCGGGTAGGGCAGGGCGCGCGACCACTCACCCGCATTACGCGAATAGCGCCTTCACTGCTTCGCCATGCACGCCGGTGAGCCGTACCTGGCGGCCGCCGGATGGAAATGTCAGCCGTTTACGGTCGAGGCCCAGCAGATGCAGCGCAGTCGCGTGCAGATCGTGCACCGTCACCTTGCTCTCGACCGCATGGTAGCCGTACTCATCGGTTGCGCCGTAGACCGTGCCGCCCTTGACGCCGCTACCGGCAAGCCACATCGAGAAACCGTAAGGATGATGATCGCGCCCCGGCTCCCGGCCTCGCCTTCAAGTCTTTCAACAGCCCTGCAATCGGCTTGTCCGTCGCTTTCGCGGTCGCCGCGTGCCCGCCCTTCAGCTTCGCGTGCCGGTCCCAGCGATCGTGCTTAGTCCGCGGAGGGGAAAGGATGTTCAGGCAGGTGAATGAGTCTTTCCAGTGCTACAATTCGTTTTCGAGCGGAGGACGCATGAACTATTCGAGACGGGATTTCCTCGCACAGACGGCAGTCGCGTCGCTGGCGGCCGCGGCCGGATCGAGACCCAACGTGCTTTTCGTCGTCTCCGACGATCTGGACTGCCGCATCCGCTGCTACGGCGATCCGGTGGCGGTCACGCCCAACATCGACCGGCTCGCCGGGCGCGGCGTCCGATTCGACCGAGCCTATTGCCAGTATCCGCTATGTAATCCGACGCGCTCCTCCGTGCTCTCCGGGATGTATCCGGTCACAACCGGGGTGCTCGACAACAACACCTACCTGACGCTCGACGAAGGGCGGAAGACCATGCCCGAATACTTCGAACAGCAAGGCTACGCGGTAACGCAGCTAGGCAAGATATTCCACGGGCCGAATCGCGGCATGCGGCGCGGCGCCGCCAAACCGCCTGAAACCAATCAGGCCTGGTTCACGCCCGAAGAGCGCGCGCGGCAACAGGCCGAGGACCCTTCGCTCTGGAGCCGGACGCACGGCCCTTACCGTAATCTCGTGATTCCGAATCCGGGCCAGTACGCGTGGGCGAACGTCTATGGACCGCTGCCGGCCGGGGACCGCGGCCCCGACGCGCCTCTCGCGGATAAGGCGATCGACATCCTGGCGAAGGCTTCCGGAGGTGAAAAGCCCTTCTTCCTTGCAGTCGGATTCGCGCGGCCGCACGTTCCACTAACCGCACCCAAAGAGTTTTTCGATCTCTACCGCGCCGAGGCAATGCCCTTGCCGCCGGACTTCGATACCGAGCCTCGCAGCATCGAAGGCTTCCCCAAGGATGAGTTTCGGCAGAACGCCGACCTGTTTGCCGGCCGGCCCTTCACGGTAGTCGAGGCCAGGGAGGCCATGCGCGCCTACTACGCATGCACCAGTTACATGGACGCTCAGCTAGGGCGTCTGCTGGACAAGCTCGACCAGACGGGGTTGAGCCGTAACACGATCGTGGTGCTGTGGGGCGATCACGGGTGGCATCTCAGCGAGAAGGGCATGTGGGCCAAGGGCACGCTCTTCGAGGTCTCCGCGCGCGGCCCCGTGATCATTGCCGACCCGCGGCGAAAAACGGCCGGGCAGGCGTCCCGCCGGGTGGTGCAGTATCTCGATCTGTATCCCACGCTGCTCGACTTGTGCGGACTCCCAGCCGCTTCATGGCTCGAAGGAACCACGCTTTCTCCTTTGCTAGCCAACCCGAAAGCCGCATGGAACCGCCCCGCCTACACCTTCCAGGTGCGCGACTGGTATCTCGGGCGGTCCGTCCGCAACGAACGCTGGCGCTATACGGAATGGGAGGAGGGACGCCGCGGCGCCGCACTCTTCGACCACGAGACGGATCCGCACGAGATGCGCAATCTCGCTCAGAGTGCCGCGCATGCGAACGCGGTCCGGGAGATGAGCGCACTGCTGCGGAAAGGGCCGAAGATGAGATGATTTCCCATCGCCGCACCGGCCTGCCGATTTAGTCCGTCCTCTCCAGAAAACGTCGCCAAGTTATTGATTCTTCGTTGATGCCGGTCGATGTTCTCTGGTTCAATGAATCGCGCCTCCGGGCTGCGGCAAGCGTGCTCAGAACATGAACTTCAGCGCAAGCTGCATTCGCCGCGGAGTTCGGGCCGAGATGATTTGTCCGAAACGGGCGTTCACCTGATTGCCGGCGGGATCGAAGCGGGCCGTCAGATCCAAACCGTCGAACTGGGCATGATTGAACGTGTTGTACGTTTCCCACCGAAGTTGGAACCGGTAGCGCTCGCGAAAGATCACGTTCTTGTACAGACCCATGTCCCAATTGGCGATGCCGGGTCCGCGCAAATTGTTCCTCGCCGCGTTGCCGAGAGTTCCCCGGGCGGGCCGGGCGAACGCGGCGGTGTTGAAGAACTTGAACTGGTTCCGCTCACCCTTGGGAATCTCCGCTTTGGCCACCAGATCCGGGCGAATGGGCTCGTTCGGCGAGCCGCTAATATCCGCCCCATCCGTCGTAGTCACGACAACCGCGAGCGGCGCCCCGCTCACGAAACTCGACATTCCGGTGAACTGCCAATTGTCCAGAACCTGCCGCGCGAAACCGTTCGACCAATACTGGCTGAGCTTGGGGATATCGTAAACCCAGTTCATGTTCACAATGTGAGTGCGATCGAACGCCGCACGTTCGTAATTTCTGGACTTGAAATCGAGATAGGGGCTAACCGCGCCGCCATCGCCGGTGCTCATCGTCTTCGACCAGGTCCACACCCCGCTGATTTGCAGTCCCTTCTGAAAACGCCTGTGTGCCTGAACCTGCAGTGAGTTGTAATTGGTATTGGCGTTGTAGGTGACGTAGTTGATGTTGCCGAAGCCTGGATAAGGCCGAATGAAATCGGGCGCGAGCGGACGGCCCGGATTCGTGGGGTCCTGATTCTGCGGCAGGAAATTCGCGCCCGGCCTCAGGCCGTTCAAATTTACGCTTTGCCGCAGATGCCGGCCGAGCGAACCGGCGTAGGCGACGTCCAGCAGCGTTCCGAAACCCAGGTCCCTTTGGACGCCAAGGCTGAAGCTCATGACGGTGGGCACTTCACCCGAGCGGGCGATCGCGTTCATGTTGCCCGGAAAGCGCGCGGCCCCCGCGGTCAACAGGTCTGCCGCGTATCCGTTAAAGCTCGTGGGAGTGAAAACGAACGGCGGATTCTCCGTGAATGGCAGAACGATGCTCGAGTCGTCGCGGTTATACGAAACGCCGAAGCCGCCGCGAACGGCGGTCTTGCCGTTCCCGAATGGATCGTAAGCAAAGCCGAACCGGGGTCCGTACTGCACGCCGCGGTTTTCATAAAGGGCGCGCGGGTAGCTCTTGTTCTCGTTCGCGGCCACTACGCCGTTCAGGGGGTTGCCCCCCACAATCGAGCCGATAAGCGGCGCCGCCACCGTTTGACCTGTGACGGGGTTGCGTCCCACACGCTGTCCGCTGGCGTCGCGAATGGGTTGGACGAGGATCGCAGCTTTCGAAAAATCGTAGAAATCGGGATCGAACGAAGAAGCGCGGCCGTTCTTGTCGTACTGCGGCTCCACAATGGCAAAGCGCATTCCGTAATCGAACGTAAGCCTCCGTGCGACCTTCCACGTGTCCTGGCCATACCACTCGATATTCCAGAACCGCATATTGCCCTGCGGCCGGTTGTCGGATTCCGAGTAGGAACGGTAGACGCCGAGCAGTGCGTTCGAGTACGCCCAATTCGTATCCAAGGGATTGTTGACGTCGCGGCTGAAATCGAACGATCCATTAAAGACGGAAGCGCGCTTGGCAAACCGCTGCGTGCGATCCAGGTAAATGCCGGCCTTGATGTTGTGGGACCCCTGTATCTTCGTGACGCTGTCGCTGAGCTCCCACGTATTGTCCACGCCTCCGAACGGGTAGCGAGCCTCAAAAGCGATATTGGCGGCATTCGGCACGCCTCCGAAGCTGGATTGCGGAACCAGATTCAGCGGGTTGATTTCGGGGTTCCGTTGAGGCAGGTCGATTCCCAATTTGTTGCGAGCCACCTTGTCGACGTCTTCCTGCGACAGGGGCACTACGTTTTCGACGCTCCGAGTCAGACTGAAAGAGAATTCGTGGATCAGGCTGGGGCTAAGCGTATTCGTCATCGAGATCAACGCGCCTTTGGTCGGGTTCTTGTAGACGCTCGGCAGTAGCGCCCAGTTCCCGCCCTGGGCAGGGACCCCATATCCGGCAGTTTGGTCTTGATTGTCGGTGATTCCCCGGAAATATACGCTGTGTTTCTCGTTGAACCGGTAGTCGATGCGAAACAGGGTTTCGTATCGAGGCTGCTTGTACGTGCCGCCGGTCAAATAGTTCGCCGATCCGGTCGGATCCACGTAGTTGGGCTGTGGAAAGACGCCCAAGAGCTTTTGCGCGCCGGCGTTGATGCGGTTGGGCGGAATGACATTCCCGGGAAACGGCCCCGCGGCCACGGGGTCTCTGATCACGATCAGCCGCCTGTTCTGGTCGAGAGTTTGCGAGAAGTCGCCGGCGCGTTCGAGCGCGGTCGGCATCGTGAGGAGATTCTGGGCGTTCGGAAAGCTCTGCGGCAGGATCTCCTGCGAGACGAAGAAGAAAAGCTTGTCTTTGCCGGTATTGAATTTGCCGGGCGCCCACACCGGCCCGCCGACGTTGAACCCACTGAAGTCGTAACGGTAGCGCGGACGCGGCTGCCCGCGCTGATTGAAGAAATAGTTGTTCGCGTTCAACGCTTCGTTGCGCTTGAAGTAATAGCCAGATCCATGAAATTCGCGCGAACCGCCTTTGGTGATCAGATTCACGGACGCGCCCGAGTTGCGGCCGTACTCGGCTTGATAATTGTTCAGCAGCACTTTCACTTCGGCGATGGAATCGACGCTCGGCGAAAGCTTGGTTGCCGTGCCCGATCCGCTGTTGAGATTGCTCGCGCCGTCGATGGCGAGGTTGTTCGTGCCCGGGCGATTGCCCTGAATCGCCATGTTGAAATTGAATCCGGCGGGCGATTCGTGCGAACTGAAGTCGGCCACCCCCGGCAGCGTTTGCAGGAGACCCAGGTAATCGCGCCCTATCAGCATCAAGTCGGTAACCTGTTTGTTCGTGATCAGGCCTGAACGCTCCGCGCTGACCGTTTGCACGCTGGCCGAGACCCCCGTAACCGTGACGGTTTCACTCACCGCCCCGACCTGCAACGTCAGGCCTCCCACCGATCGCCGCTCGCCGGCCGTCAAAACGAGATCGGACTGTTCGAACTGTTTGAAGCCTTCTTTCGAGATGAGTAAACTGTAGGTCCCCGGCTGAAGACCATTCGCGGTGAAATCGCCGCGGTCGTCCGTCTGGAGTTTGACCGAAGCGACCGTTGCTTTGTTTGAAATCGTGACGGAGGCGCCGGAAACAAGCTGGCCGCTTGTATCCCGCACCGCGCCGCTGATGGATCCAGTGACGTTCTGGGCCGCGCAAGGCAGCGCCAAGATCATCGCAAACGAGATCGCGCATGGCTTCATGGAAAGGTCCTCCCGAGTTGCCGTGCTTTATAATACATCAAGTCAACAGTTCCCGAACGACTTCGCCGTGCACGCCGGTGAGGCGGCGGTCGATGCCATTGTGACGGAATGCCAGGCGGGTGTGATCGATGCCCAACAGGTGCAGAATTGTCGCATGCACGTCGTAGCAGTATGTGGGCTTTTGAACCGCTTTGTAAGACCAGTCGTCCGTCGCGCCGTAGGCCACACCGCCCTTGATTCCACCTCCCGCAAGCCACGTCGTGAAGGCGAACGGATTGTGGTCGCAGCCCTTGGAGCCCTGACTGCACGGCATGCGGCCGAACTCGGTGGTCCAATGCACGATGGTGTCTTCGAGCAGTCCCCGCGCCTTTAGGTTTCTAATGAGCGCGGCGACGGGTTGATCCATGCTCGTGCCCATATCGCCGTGATCCCTGGCGATGTCTTCGTGGCTGTCCCAATTGCGGCGCGGGAAGCCGTTGTCGGCACCGCTCCAGATTTGCACGAAGCGCACGGCGCGCTCGAGCAAGCGCCGCGCCGTGAGGCATCGCCGGCCCATGTCGGCCGTGCGAGCGATTCAATTTCGCGAGCAAGTCCAGACCGTCCGCTTCGCTCTCCCGGGTGATGAACTTTGCGCTCTCCGGTGGAAACAAATCGTAGATCGGGTGCGGTGTCCCGACCCGGATCATCGTGCCCTGGTGCGCTGCGGGTAGAAATCCGGGCGACCAGTTGGCGGGTCCGTTGGGCGCGAAACCGCGAGGATCCGGCAAGACGACGAAGACCGGCAAGCTTCTGGTCGAGGGTGCGAGCGCGTATGAAATCCAAGCGCCTGCGCTGGGGTAACCGGGCAGGATGAAGCCCGTGTTCTGCATGAATGTGGCAGGGCCATGCACGTTCGATTTCGCGATCATGGCGTGAACGAACGCGATGTCGTCGGCGCAAGAGGCGATGTGCGGGATCAGGCCGCTCATCCAGCGGCCGCTTTGGCCGTGCTGCTTCCACTCCCAGGGGCTCTTCATCACGAGGCCGGGGATTGCTTTGAAACAGTTCAACCTTTTCGCCGGGGTCCCATGCTTCACCGCTCTTCTTTGAGGAGCAGGGGCTTGTAGTCGAACGTGTCGCATTGGCTGGCTGCGCCCGACATGAAGAGCTGGACGACGCGCTTGGCCTTGGCTGGATGGGTGCTTTCCCGCTTGCGCGAGCAGGCCCTCTTCGCTCATGCGCTGAGCCAACGTTATCCCGCCTAAACCTCCACCCGCTCTCCAGAGAAAGTTGCGCCGATCCATCTTAGGGCATCCTCAATCGATAAACAGGAATTCGTTGCTGTTGAAAATCAGCCGGCACACATTCTCCAATCCATGCTTCTCCGCATGGGCGACGAGCATTCGCAATTCCTGTTCCCCCGGCTCGGCTTGGGGTGAAAGCGCGAGAGTGTGGCGTGGGAACGTCGGTCTGTCTTTGGCATGAGGTCAACGTGGCCCCCGTGAGAGGCCCGAAACTGTCAAAAACGTCCGCCTCGGGGCGTCTTCGGCCTCTTTCGGGACCGAACAACCTGTGCTTTGCCGATCTGAACGGTCTCAGAGGGGTCTCCGGAGCTGCGATTAGCTTCGCTCGGTAATTTTTGTTCCGACTGCACGGGGCGGTTGGGCAGAACCGGCTTCAAGAGGGTGGGCGCTACGCTTAAGTCATTACTGGTCAAAGGGTTGTCGATTGTCTCCGGACTCGGTTCCGGCGGGATCGGCGTCGCGACAGGCTGTTCGGAAACAGGGTCCGGCGCTTCTCTGACCTCCTGTAACGGCTGGTTTTCTTCCGTCCAAGCTTCCTCCCGGCGGTCGTCGTCGCGCAGACGCATGAGGTTGTCCATGGCGCGCTGAAACATCCGCTGGAGACGGGCCTCGTAGCGATGAAGGAGGTTGAAATCCGGCGTGGCCGAGAGTTGGGTAAAAGCATTGGCGGGGCGCATGGCGCGGTCATTGTCGCCTTGTTCTTGAATGTTGTATGTCAGGAGGTTGGTCTCCATGGCGCAAGCGCGGCGCATACGCCAAAAAGAGGAGACCATTTCTTCGATGAGGCCGTCTTCGACACCGTCGACGGGGAGGAAGCGGTCGCGGAACTGGCGATGGAGCTCTTCGAAGTCTTCGCGCATTTCATCGGGGAGCAGGACGCAACTGGCGAGGAGTCCATGGCGGTAGGCGTTTTGAGCGGAACGCGCGAGACCGGCGGGAGTTTTGCGGCCGCGGCCAAGAGCCCCGTTGGCACGGGCGGCTTCAAGTTTACGTAGAGAACTCATGGTAAGTACCTTCTTAAGACCAGCGTACACCACGATGTCAAGTGTTTATTTGTTAAGTATCTTTTTATCAGCTAGATAGACCTTGTGATCGGGTTTGATGGATTCCCCACGGCGTGGATGGCCGCGGTGAGTCCGATGGACTGATGGAAACGGCGGTCCGGCGAGGATCCGGAGTCGCCAGAAAATCTTGATCACAAGTTTTCAAAAGTATTTTGAGGCCGGTTATTCAACGAGATGGGAGGTTTTTGAGAGAACAAGGCGAATGGCCGCGTGTTAGGTTTCCAATGGGGGTTCATGATCAGGAATTGGATCGTACAGGCCAGCAGAAAGGACTCCGCAAGAGACATCGGGGAAGCGGAACTGGGGCCTGCGGAGTGGGTGAGGACGAAGTTGGGATTCATTCCCGATCCGATCCAGGCGCGTCTGTTGGAATCGTCGAGCAAGCGGGTGATTCTGAACTGCACGCGGCAATGGGGGAAATCCACGGTCACGGCGGCGAAGGCGGTACATCTGGCGGCAACGCGGCGCGACAGCCTGATTCTGGTGGTGAGCCCCGGCGAGCGTCAAAGCGGAGAGTTCCTGAGAAAGGCGGCGGGGTTCATGCGGCGGCTGGGCATGAAGGTGAAAGGGGACGGGGACAACGCGATGTCGCTGGCGTTTCGGAACGGGTCGCGGATCGTGGGGCTGCCAGGGAAGGAGGCGACGATCCGCGGATTCTCGGCAGTGTCGCTGCTGGTTGTGGACGAAGCGGCGCGGGTGCCGGACGACATGTATATGGCGATCCGTCCGATGCTGGCGGTAAGCAACGGGACGCTGTGGCTGATGAGCACGCCGCACGGGAAGACAGGGTTCTTCCATGAGACCTGGATGAATGGGGGCGAGGCGTGGGAGCGGGTGAAAGTGACGGCGGAGGAGTGTCCGCGGATCTCGAAGGAGCATTTGAAAGAGGAGACGCGGGCGTTGGGGGCGCGGTGGTACCGGCAGGAATACATGTGCGAGTTCGAGGACACGGAGAGCGGGGTGTTCGACATGGCGAGTGTGCGAGCGGCGTTCAAGGACGACATCAAGCCGCTGGTGATCCCGTAGGAGGTTGGGAATGAGATCGGAATTTTTCACGGGTTTGGATCTGGGACAGAGCTGCGACTACACGGCGATGGCGGTGGTGGAGCGGACGGAAGAACCAGGGGAGTGGGATCACGTGGCGTTCGCGGCGAGGAAGATCGCGAGGTTGAAGCTGCGTCACTTGGAGCGGGTACCGTTGGGGACGCCGTATCCGGAAGTCGTGTCGCGGGTGGCGACGGTGATGGAGGCGTTGGAGAGGCTGGGGCGGCGTCATTTGCTGGCGGACGCGACGGGCGTGGGGCGTCCGGTGGTGGACCTTCTGAAACTCGCGAGGATGAAGTGCCAGTTGTGGCCGGTGACGATCACGGGCGGGGACACGGAACGGCAGGAGGGCGGGAGTTTCCGCGTGCCGAAGCGGGATCTGATTATCGGGTTGCAGGTGAATTTATCGGCGGGGGAGTTAGAGATCGCGAACGGGACGGAATGGGGCGGAGCGCTGTTGAAGGAGATGGCGGCGATGAAGGTGAGGATGAGGCGGTCGCGGGAGCAGTTCGGGGCCTACGAGGAAGGGGAGCATGACGATTTGGTGCTGGCGGTGTCGCTCGCGTGCTGGGGCGTGAGGAAGATGCATCGGCAAGTGGCTGGGGTTGTTGGGCACTGGATACGGGACGGCGGCGGGGCGGGGCTATAGGATCGGAGAGCCAAGGAAACGGGTGCAAGCGTTCAGAAGTAATCCGACAATCTCAGGCAACACGGAAAACAGGCGTCTGTCGGGAGTAATCTGTCAGCTTCCCACAACGGAACTTCTGGCCCTCGGTCTCGAAATGTATTCGGCGATCTTTAAAGAGTTAGGGAACGAGCGTGCCGGCGCTCCCGGCACTGCCTTGAGAGCGGCCGTATTGGTCGTCAATGGCTTTGATGGCCTCTACGATTCGCTCGGCGCGGTCCCCATACTCCCGAAAGCCTTGCTCCAGATTTGCTATTACGGCATCTCGGTTCTCTGGGGTCAAATCTGAGAAGGTCTTGTCGTGCAGGGCCTGAGAGTGGGGAACAAATTGATTACAGAGGTCCAGATGAAATTGTACGTGGAGCACCGCCCGTTGAAAAGCGATTGAGCAAATGGTCAAATCCGAGATCTGCGTTGCAATAAGAGGCAATGAGTATTGGCGAAGTGCTAGGCTGACGTTGGGTCTACTCATGGCCTTATCAATCGCAGCTCGTTGATCCTCGGGCAGGTTGCGAGCCCCCTTGATTGCCTCAATCAATGCCTCTATTCGATCTGGTCCTTTGTATTTGTCGACCGTGGGAATGATTGCGTCGAGAAATTCATTGGTCACGGCCATTCTCCGAGCGCGGATTCTGTAAGCCACTATTGCCATGACATGCTGGAGGCCAAAAAGTTCGTCGAGGACGGCTCGCTCAAGGTCGCGGCGCCGATATCCCCGCCTGATTCTGTCCGCAATTCCGGGCGAGACCAGCCCCATCAACCAGCCCAAAAGCAACAGGAGGAGTGGTCCGATGCTATTTAGGAACTCGATCATGATGTCGGATGCATTCTAGCACTGGACAGAATTGCGGAGCAGTGAAAAGGTGTACGAATGGCCCGCAAAACCGGCCGGATTCCGGGGTACGCACACGGAGCGCGCTTCCGCGCGCGACGCAAGCCGCAATGCGGCAACAAAGCCGTCCGACCCTGTCAGGGCGACGGTCTCCGACGGGCCGGCCGCACTACGGACAGCAAGGCCGACCGCAAAAACTCCGAGCCATCCGCACATTGACCAGTAATCGCCAGGGCCAGGAATTCCGGATCATGAAAGCATGAACGTTGGTGCGTAGCCTGATTGCTGATCCTCCATAACCTGCACTTCGCGGCAAACTGCATTTAGCTGATGGCCGATGAAGCAAGCACCGCTCAACGGACCGAAGTAATACAACAACAGTCGGGTGGCACTCCATCTCTTTACGAACGGCTGCAACAACGCTTTGACCCCACGCGCAACAGCGACTGCATCACTAGCACTGTCCAAACACCCGCGCCCAAGCTCGCGATCGGGCCGAATCAACAAGAGCGCCGAGACGGCACAGTCCCCGTAGTCAGCTACGTGGCGTCGAACGTCATTGTCCAAGGATCCCGTGACGCTGATGCCGCAGGCAACCGCAGGCCCACCGGGCGTGATGACTTCACCTTCGGCCCCGTTAACAGAGATCGCTCGAAACCCGCCGGTGGGTTGCGCATCAGTTCGCCATAGCTCCTGTTGCTGTTGAACTTCGATCGTGTATCCGGCAACTTCACTGAACGTGTGTCCAAATGCAAGCCATGCAGACAGCCGTGCTAAACCCCGCGCCCGAATCACCCGGCAATTTGTCGTTTTGCGAACGTCAGCAAGTACCGTGCGCAACTCAGGAAGGAGTTTCTTGTTCCAGTAATCCGGGCGTTTCAGCTGATGGCCTTTGAGACACGGTCGTCCTTCGAAGTACCGTTGCCAATCCAGGACAAAGTCCGGAGTCAGGTCGAACGCGCCCTCGGTTATCGTGTTGATGTAAACTGTCACACATCGTTCGCCATCTGCCGGCAGATACAGGCTCCGTTCCTTCAGGACCTGTTCCAGGAGATCGACCGTAATGTCCGCTTGCTTCGTCCGAATCCAAATGCGAATGATGTCTACGGCAACCGCCAGTGCGTTCTGGTCATACTGAAGCCCTACATGCTCCATTCGGTCGGAGACCATCTGCTGCAACTGTCGAAAAGATCCTTCGCCCAACTGTAAGTGCAGTGTTTCGATGAATGCCCGAAATTCCTGGGGAGTGGCAGCCAGATGCCTGCGCCATTCATCACGTATCTTTCCAATATCGCTTTTCGTGCCACTCTCGAAGAATTCTTCGCTGAGCTTTCCGTCTTGGTTGTTGAGGCATTGGCCGAGTTTGTCGCTCTCCCGAGTCCATGACCAGTTGCTCACCAGATACAGCTTGATCTGTTTTCCGGGGTGTTCTGAGCCCAAACGCTTCCACGTGGAGAAGAATTTCTCAAGTAGGCTGGTCCCGTTCCCCTTGCGCTCCTGGAGCTTTTCCGACGAATAGTGCTGGGCTTGATTTTCGTGGTATTTAACCTGGAAGAAATAGTGATAAAACTCTTCGGCCTTTCCGCTTCCCGGTTCGTAGTGTACCGTTACGTCGTCAACAGAACCACCGTCAGCATCTTCGACCCGAACTCTGGTGACGTGCTCCCGTCGACGCAAGAGTGAGAGAACATGCCACCAGGAATAGAGATGCTGGTATTCGTCGCCGTTCAACCGCGGTATTACTTGGTTCGCCATATCTAGGAGAGCGGAAACAGGTCGCCGAACAGACGACGGTAGGCCTTCAGCGCCTCACCATTTTGACCTTGGCGGCCTAAGTTGATGGCCTCACGCGCTGAGTCGCTTGCCTGCTGTAGGGCAGATTTTGCCTGGTCCTTGTCGGCCGTGGCCATGATGTCGCTCACCGGCGGACCGAGCCTTGCCGGTTCTGGCCACTCCTCGTGGATTCGAGCGGCCGCGGACGAAAGGAATGATTCGAACTCGTAAGGGTAATCTCCACCGAACGGAGGCCGCAAAAGATCGAGAGCCATTACCTCCAGCAGGAATGACGGGCGTACCGGCTTTCCCTTCTCGACATTCCAGCGTTTGATCATCCGCACCATGCCCTTCCACTCCCCACCGAAGGCCTTGTTCGCAGCCGTTGCCTTTTCAGCATGGATTTCTGGATCGGTATCGGTCCATCCAGTCTTCGAGTTGGTATCCGGTATCTCATAGTGGTGATCTTTGTCGTACGCGGGCACCACATCAAAGCTCAGAACACGTTCATCCTCACCGGCGACGCCGAACTCCACCGAGACTGAGCGGCGCTGACATTTGACGCAGTCCCGCCCATACTTCTCGACCAGCTTGCCTTCGACCCTGCTCAGCAAGACCGAAGGATGTTTGGCGCGATAAGGACGTTCATCTTCGCCCAGAACGAAAAAGATATCAACGTCCTTAAGTGGTTTTGTCTTGGTCCAGCGCTTATAAGATCCGGTCAGGAAATCACGCTGAACATGGAAACACTCGTCCATGTAGCCACGAATGTCTTTTTGCCGGCGCGAGGCGTCGTTCTGCTCGCGCTCGGTCAGCTCCAGACCGCTACGGAACTTCTGGAAGGCTTCTTTCACACTGATCATTTATTTACCCCAGTAAGCAACATTGGCACCTAATCCGCTACCGCCGATCGTGGTTCCTATGCAGTACCGCGAAAAGCCAACAGTGGAACGGAGTTCGCAGGTCGACCACCCCTCAACTGAGCGCGCGTTTGGTTTCCTTGTGACTACAAATCGATAGTCACACCCTCTTGGGGCCAGTCCCGCCTTACGGATGCTATACTTGATCGCATCCGTGTCTACCCAGAGCGATCCGTCTCCAATATAGCCGTATGCGATTTCTATGTCCCACCGCCCGACTAACGCACCTGATTTGGCATCAAAGATCTCGAGGATCACGTTCTCAAGATGTTTCGATCCAATCCAAGCCGAGACTCCGCGCTCCAGCGTCGGCCATTCACGCGACATCTTCGTCACATCCAGCCCGGTTTCGCGAATTATCTCCTTAAATGAAAGCAGGAGCTTGTTGGTGACATGGGTTACGGTATGCGCGGAGGTATTGACGAACGCGTATGTGCTCATGATCGGAAGAAAGCTGCCTCGCTTACAGCGTTGCCGGTCTTCGATTCGGATGCGGGTTCGTCACCAGGCACGGCCTCGCCGAGTTTCCGGGCCGTGATCCGTTTCGATTGAAGGGCGAGCTCTGTCTGTACCCAGGCCAAATCCTCTTCCGGACACGGAAGGGACATCGACCAGTCGCCATTGGTAGGGTAAGTAGCCAGCGATGATTCAGCTTTGTCATCGCCACTGATGGCGTCCTCCCCGAAGAGACAATAGACCCGCACGCGCGGGCCATTGCTCCGGACGACGATTGCGTCTGCGGCGGGCGCTTCGGACGAGATCAGAGAGCAGGCAACTCCTGCGACGCGTTCCAGTTCGCGTCTACCATCACCGTGGGCGGATGCCAGAAGATTTGTGATAACGGTCCACGTCTCCGCCGCGCCGCGTACCGGCGTAGAGACGATGCGACGTGCAACGACTGTCATCGACGCACCCCGTAGGAAGTTCGGCTGGCCTGCTCAACCGACGCCAGGATATCCGCAGCTGTAAGGCGCCCTGGGTCGAGAGCTGTGCGTTTGTCGCGTGCACAGGCCGCGAGCACTGACTTGCGGATACGGCGCGCATCGAGCCCAACGCTGTGCTGGATAGCTTGCTGAAACTCCCGATCCTCAACAATGTTTTTGATGCGGGGGAACACGGCTGCAAGAGCCATGACCGTGTCAGTCAGAATCCGCTCGCAGGCCCCTGCAGTCGGGAGACCGATGTCCTCGACCAGGTCCGCCCGCGAAACAAAGGCGGCATCAATGGCGTTCTCGAAGTTGCTGGTTGCAATGAAGAGGAGTTGCGGATACTGGGCCGCAAGTTGATCCAGTTGCGCGAGAACCGCATCAGTCGCGCGATGTACATCGACTGGATTGGCTTCCAGGCTAAGCTTGGCCCGGTCGGCTGCTAGAGTCTCGACCTCGTCCAGTACCACGATAAGAGGCCCCAAGCTGGCTTGCTCAGCAACCACTTCCGCGAGCAAATGCCTAACCGCCTGTTGGCTTTTTCCCAGCGCCGCACTCGCAAGGGCGTGAGGCTCTACCTCGATATAACGGAACTTCCCTTGATCTCTTATGGTCTCAGCGGTTCGGGAGGCCAAGCCACGCGCAAGCGATGTCTTGCCGGTTCCGGGCGGTCCGACAAGCAGGATAATTCCATGGAAAGGTGCGGCTGATCGCTTCAGTTTCGGTCGAAGCGTAAAGTTGAGAACTGCCTGTGCAAGTAGCCGATCCTTCACCGGCTGATCGACAATGATCGCATCCCACAGCTCCAAAAAGGACTGGTCGGGAAGTTTCCTGCTGTCGAGAACACCCTTGGCATCAACAACATAATCGGGATCGCGGTCTGGAAAGTGAAGAGGTTTCAAATGGAGCCTCGCATAGTTTTTGGTTCGCAATACAGTATTTATTTAAAATAACGTAACTAAGTTCGCTGAGTCAAGCGAAAAGTAGGCCTTGGCAAGAAAGGGAGTTCCAGTATACGATGAAGGGGTGAAAATCAGAATGAGTCACCGGTGGAGCTTATGCCGTCCGTAGGTGACCGTATTCGCGAGATTCGGGAAGAGATGCGAATGAACCAGGATGTTCTGGCAGAACGGGCAGGTCTGAGCAAGGGCTTCCTGAGCGATGTCGAAAACAACAAGCGGAATATTGGATCTCAGAACTTGCTGAAGATCGCAAACGTTCTGGGCGCGTCCATTGACTATTTGCTGCGCGGTGAGGTCAGCGATTCTGGTGTGTCCGAACCGATTGTGATCCCACCGGAACTTTCCCAAGCTGCCGAAGAACTGGAGCTTTCATACTCCGCGACGATTGAACTGCTGGAAGCGCACCGATCAGTGATCGCACGGCGAAATAATCGGGGCCTCCGAAAGTTCGCTGTGGAGGATTGGAAAAAACTGCACGAGGCCATCAAGCGGGTATTTGGCTAATGGCTACGACCGCCCTGAAGCGCAGCATCAAAATCCATGCACTAGCCGGCGATCTGGGGATTAGGGCTTCCAGCGATCCGGTTCGTGAGATCGTCCGTTTCTGCGAAAAGCGGATTCGGCGTTTTTTGCGAGACTTCCCAGACTGCGCGACCTTATCCGACCTCTTGCAGATCGCCGCGTCGAAACTTGGGACCCGATTTGAAGAGATCCACTCGGACGAGGATTTGGAGGAAGTGCGCGCGAGATACTTGAGACAGGGAGAGAAGGCCTTCGCCGAACTCCACGAGGAGCTTTCACCTCAGGTTTTCGGCGTGACGTTCAGGCGGATCAACAAGAAGAGTTGGGAGCTACCGTTTGTCTCCGTGATCGACTGCCGAGGAGAGAAGTCCTTCCGCTCCTACTACACAAAGTGGCACGAACTCGGCCATCTGCTGATCCTGACCGATCAGATGCGCCTTACATTCAGGCGAACTCATTTCGAACTTGAGGACAAAGATCCTGAGGAAGCACTGGTCGACGTAATCGCCGGTACATTCGGCTTTTTGCCGGATTTGGTTCGGCCTCAGGCCACAGGGCAGCTGACATTTGACCGAATTGAAGAGATCCGGATGAACCTCTGCCCGGAAGCGAGTCAGCAAGCCTCGCTTATCGGAATCGCGAAAGCCTGGCCAACACCGTGCATTCTGCTCCAGGCGCAGATGGCACTCAAGCGTGGCGAGAAGAGGGATCTTATCCAGAGTGGTTTCGACTTTCGGGAAGCACCGAAAGAAGTGCTTCGGGCGGTCCAGGTGACGCCGAATGATGCCGCTCGCACCGTGAACTTCGTCATCTTTCCGAATATGCGGATTCCGACGCGCTCGGTGATTAGCGAGGTGTTCTCGGGGAACAATGTTGATGCCCAGGCAATTGAAAACTTGTCCTGGTGGGAATCGAGTGACGGCAGCCAACTACCTGATGTCAGTGTCCTGGTACAGGCTCGCTCCGCGTGGGATGGGGTTCAGGCCATTATTTTGCTGCAATAAACAGCGCCATCAATTGCTTGTCGCTGTCACGACAGACTGAAGGATGGCACAGTAGTATGGCTCTATCGCGCCCACACTACCTCCCGAAAACGCTCCTGTAGCAAGTCGCGGTAGCTCGCCTCCTCCGGCCGTATCATTGCCCACTCGGAAGAGGATCTGAGCGTGCCGGACCATGTCGGCGATATCCCTACCGTGAAGTCGGCCAGCGCCCGGAAGAAGTCGCGAGGGTGATTCACTCATGCGGATTGAACGTTAGACGACGAAGCGGCGGGGTGCTCGCACGTCCTTGCAGACGATAACGTACCTTATCGCATATTAAAAACGGCAAAACTACTCTCTCCGGTACGGTGTCGCCGGGCTGGCCCTTCCCTTGCCCCAGGGTGAGCCGGTTATTCGAAAAAAAGGTCTCGTTTGTGGAACGATGCTTTCAAAGCCGTTGACGGGCCCGGAACCCGCGTCGGCGGGGAACTCATCGGCGTGTCGAAGGCGGATGCGCTGCCAAATGCTCCTGCAGCATGCGGTGAATGAAGCGGAATGAGCCTCCTTGCCGAATCATCAACACCCGCTCGACGGAAAGATAGAGGAACGCCTCGTAGCGCCACGAATGTACTTCGCTCGGGCCAGCAAGTAGCGCCTTGTGAGATGCTTGATACAAAAAAGGCCGCCCTTGTCGAAGGCCAACAACATGCCGAGGACGGCCACGGTGCTCATTAACCAGGCCAAGGCTGAGGGTATGAACTGCGCCAGTGCCCCCAATGACAGGAAAGGCAATGCTACTGCCGCCGCGTAGAGGGCCGATTGCTTGAGCCCGCTATTCACGTTCGTCCGCTCTTGAATCGACGATGTAACCAGCCCGCCGACCAGCCCGCCGACCAGCCCGCCGCCCAGCCCGCCGACCAGCCCGAAGACGAGCCCGCCGCCCAGCCCGCCGACCAGCCCGAAGACGAGCCCGGGCCCCCAAGACCAAACCATGGCGTCGATGGGGTCGACTTGTACCACAAACAGCTCGCTCGACAGCCCGCCGACCAGCCCGAAGACCAGCCCGCCGACGATACGTATCGCCCAAATGGCGGCTGCTTGCTTCGCCTCCGGCAGCCATTCAGGGGATAAATCCTCAAGATGGAAGGTGAACACGCCCGCGCGCGTCATGCACTCGGCCGTCCGTCGTAGCCAGATCCTGGCGGCGGGGATCGGAAAGGGGTCTTCGCGGCCCTGCTGGTCTTGCCCTTTGTCCCGCTGCAACATCGCGTCCACATAGCGATCGAAGAGTCGTTCCCGGAGCGGTTTCCCGTCCGTAAGATCGAGCCCGGCCCCGTGTTCGAACGCAAAGGCGCCGACCCACAGCATCAGGGGAGTGTTCATGAGCTCCCACAGCGTTGGATCGGCATGGAGCGCCTGGCGCAATCCGCGAAACTTCGGCGCGTTGCCTTCGAGATACGAGGCAACGTCGGCGCGACTGAGCGTTCGCACCTCCACGGCGGAGGGAACGTCGATTGCAGCCTTCAAGTCTTTGTACTCTGCTTCCCGGCAGGTGACCACGAACTTGACGCCGGGATGCGCCGCGCGGTATTCGTTGATGCGCTTCACACAGGAGGCGCGCTTTACCGCCGGGACTTCATCGAGACCATCCAAGAGGGGAAGAACGATTTCCTTATTCACCCAGGATTTTGCCAACGCCGACCCGACTCCGTAGTTCCGCCGCAGTTCGCTCACCATCCATTCAGTCAGCGGCTCCTCTTTTAGAGCCCAGTTGGAAAGACCGAACGGAACTGGCACCGGCTCAACCTCGTTCTCCGTGCACAAGGCCGTGGCCAGTTCGTAGAGCAAGGTGGTTTTGCCCGTCCCTGGGTCACCCAGGATGATGAGGGGGCCTTGGAGGCCGCGGTAGTAAGGCTCGATGGCGACGTTCATCACCCGGTCCTCAGTAGTGACGTGCAGAGGACGCTCGGCAAGATGGAACTCCTTGCGCGCTTTTGCGTACAGCCCGCCATCGAATTGGGATTGAGCGAATTCGAGCACGCGGTCCATGAGACGCCGCCGCATTCGCAAGGGGTGATCGCCGGATTCCTCGGTGGTCTTCGGTTCGCGCCGGGCATCCCACAGAGCGTAAATCACTGCGAGCATAACCACGAAACCGCCTAGGATCGGGACTCCCCATCTCTGCACGAAAGGATCGTCCTTGAACCGGTCCCAAACCACGGGGGCGAGGATGTTTTGGAAAACGTTGGACGCGACGAAAAGGAGCGCAATCAAGACAGGGACAATCAGCTTGCGGAGCCGTCGCATGGTCTCAGCTATTCTCCCGCAATCGATGAGTGGATTCTTGTCCGCCCGTTCCCTGTGAGTGCGTGGGTTGCAATAAGCGCCAGAGATACCCGCCTGGCCCCATCCCCCAGATCTCGAAACGGGCGCGATCCCCCGCCTCCATCGTTTGACGCACTGATCGAGTTATGCCAATATAGGCATGTACCAACGCATGAAGAAACTCACGTGGCTTGCCGATTCCCGCGCCAACGTGAAGTCATTTCCGGCCAGCGTGCGGACGACAACGGCTATGCGTTATACGCCGCCAGTTGGGCGAAATGAGCGTTAAGGCTAAGCCTCTGCTTGGTCTGGGCGATCGGGTGATGGAGATTGCGGCGCATGATGCAAGCGGAACCTATCGCGCGGTCTATACGGTCTCGATCGGGGACTCGATCTACGCGATCCATGCCTTTCAGAAGAAGTCCAAGGCCGGGATCGCAACCCCGAAGTCCGAGATGGAACTGATCCGCAAGCGGCTCAGACAGTTGCACAGTGAGGTGAAGAGTGCCGAAAAGAAAAGCTCTTGAACAAGAACCCAGTACGGGTAATGTATTCGCCGACCTCGGTCTGGCCGATGCCGGTGAACACCTGATCAAAGCAGGATTGGTGGTTCGGATCGACCGGATCATCCGGCAAAGAAAGCTGACCCAAGCAGCTGCAGCAGAGCTCATGGGAATCGATCAGCCCAAGGTATCGGCTATGCTTGCTGGTCAGTTCCGGGGGTACTCAGTGGAGCGTCTCATGCGTTTTTTGGTTGCTCTAGGACACGATGTAGAGATCGTTGTGAAGCCTAAGAAGCGCGGCACTGCCGAGCTTCGCGTGGCATAGAGGTTTGCGCGCTTACGTGACTGAACAGAGGATCACGCCGCTGGAGAGGTTCATAAGCTATGTCTGGGGCGTGCCAGAGCATGGACGCCGGGTCGAAAAAAGGCTCGCGATGGATCTGCAAAAGGCCGCGGTCAACGTAACTCTCATCTAGCCGCCGCCTGCGCGAACGCCTCCGCGACTTTCAGCGCCAGAGCCGGCGTATCCGCGTGCGAGATGTTCGACATCACGGCCACCACGATCCCGGCTTCGCGAAACATCATCAACGACCCCACCCTCTGGCCCTGCAACTCGCCGTTGAGGCCGACCGCCTGCGTGGGTTCTCCTGCCAGCCTGACGGTGTGGAGGTCCCAGCCCAGACCGTAGTCCGTCTTCTGCCCGGACGTCAGTTGCTGTGACGTCTGGAGTAATCTCACCGTGGCCGGCTGCAGCAGCGTGCCGCCGTGGATCGCCAGACCGAAGCGCACCAGGTCGGACGGGGTGGAGAGGAATGCCATGGACCCCGCATAGCAGGACAGGTTGCGCGGGGCCATGACGTGCAGGCCGTAGCGGACTTGGGGATCGGGACCCCACCCTGGCGCGTAGCCCGTCGCTGGTTCGGTCGCGGGCCTGGCCTTCGTTCCGCTGATCCCAAGCGGTTTCAGGATCAACTGGTGTATAAGCGTGAGGAACGGCGCGTCCTCGGCCGGCTCGCCGTGCCGTTCCGGGTTCTCTTCCGTCGCGGACTCGGCGCCTGTTTGGTCCATCCCCAGCGGGCGGAAGATCTGCTCCCGCATGAACGCGAGGAACGGCTGGGCCGCCGCGGCTTCCACCGCCGAACTCACCAGTATCCAGCCGTACTTCGAGTGCCGGTACTGCGTCCCCGGCTCAAACAGCAGTTCACCCTGTGCGAAGTGCTCCAGCGCTTCCACGGGCCGCTCGCAGCGGTGAAGGAACAGTGGGCCCTCGTCTCCGCCATCGGTCCCCACACCCCCCACGTGCGCCATCAACTGCCGCAGCGTCACGGACCACTGCTTCTTCGGAAACTGAGGGACGTAGGTCTGAATCTCGTCGTCGAGTCTCAGCCGGCCCTTCTCCAGAAGCACGCCGACGGCGGCGGAAGTGAGCACAGTGGAGGCCGTTCCGATCCGGAACCGGGTATCCGGCATGACGGGCATGCGCGTCTCGATGTGCGCCCAGCCGAAGCCTTCGGCCCACACCAGGCTGCCGCCCACGCCGACCGCTACCGATAACCCCGGCAGGTTCTGCCCGGCGAGGCTGGCCCGTATGCTGCGCCGCGCACGGTTCACCGCCCCGGACCATTGCGGGGATGGTTCCGTACGCGTCACCGACGGTATAGCTTGCGGGTCCGGGTGCAGCACCGACGCCAGGACCTTCATAAACAGCCACGTACCCGCAATCGGTACCACCAGCAGGCCGATAGGCACGAGAATGCACCCGAGCCGAAAACGATTCCGCGCCACGTCTCCTCCTGTCCCACAGTCGACTCTATCATAACAAGTACTCTATGTCAACAAACGAGAGCTGGCAGACTCCATCCGCGCCGGACAGCCAGCAGAAGCCCAAGCGCTCTTACTTCAGCTGCGAGAGCCGAACGAGACCCGCTTGGGGTACTCGACGATGCGCCCTCAAGGTGCGGGAATCGGCATGATGCAGGCGGGCCAACTGTTCGCCGCACCGCAAGCTTCGACTGCCGTTCAGACCGGATTTCTCAAATCGCTTGAAGAGTGCACGGGGTATTCGCGATCGTGGCGGGATTGTAATGGTGATACATTGGTAATACATGGGAAGTACGGAGTTGCGCATGGTTAAGAAGCTTACCAAGCATGGAAACAGTCTAGCGTTGGTGATTGATCGCCCGATCCTGGACCTCCTCAAGATCGATCCCGAAACGCCGCTCGATGTCAGTACCGACGGAAGACAACTGATCGTCGCTCCGGCGAAGCCTTCAGCGCGGTTGAAGAAGTTCGTCGCGGCCCAGGAATGGGCGCACAAGCGGTATGGGAAGGCGTTCCGGAAACTAGCCGAGTGAGTTTACATCGGTCGATGCATGGAACCGGTGTTCCTATCTCTGGATGAGGTTCTGGAGATCCACCAGTAACAGATCGAGCGATATGGTGGATCTGAGGGACTCCGCGATGCCGCCGGACTTGAATCGGCCGTAGCCACGCCCCAGGCGACATTCGGCGGCGAATTTCTGCATGCGTCAATTCCGGCTATGGCGGCGGCTTACCTTTTTCATCACTGCCAGAATCATCCATTCATCGACGGCAACAAACGAGCCGGTGCAAACGCTGCCATCACATTTCTGTTGATGAACGACTGGGAGCCAACTTTCGACGAGGAAGAACTTGTGGACTTGGTTTTGTCCATTGCGTCAGGCGGACTGGGCAAGCCGCGGCTGATTGAGATCTTCGAGTCCTATTCAAACCTCTCGAAGGCGCTTAAAAGACGGCCGAGAGACCGGATTCGGCGCGGAAATGCCGACTGGCGCCTGTTTTTCGCCCCCCTGCGTTTCTCCCTGCCCTACGCAGCCCTACCCCGCTCTGTCCCACATGTGATCGTTAACGATGCATTCCACCGCCCTTATCGCGTGCGGGAAGGCAGTCATAACTTCATCGATCAGGTTTTTCGACTTTTCCTTGTGGGTGCCTCCTGGCAGGCGCCTCAGCAGAGCGGTCGCGGCAATCTCCGAAGCAAAGCCGAGAATCGCACCACCCTTCCCATCGTGGTTCAGATGAACCTCTATCGACCCGCCCGCATCCGGCAAGAACGACTCGACGGCAAACTCGGAGGCCTTCGATCCGAAGTGCCCACCAACGTCATTACGGATCTCCTTCCAGAATTTCTCCTTGCGGCCGAAGTAGTTCAACGATTCACGCCACGTGGTCTGCCCTTCCGCGGGGAAGCGAGCAACCAGCTTCTTAAAGTCAGAAGCCTGGTCAAGCAATCGGATCGCTTCCGCGAATTCGACGCAGGTGGCGATAGACCTCCGCAGGAAATAGAAACTCCGGAGTTCGTGGCCGGCGACATCAAATCCTGCGGCGAGCCCGCGCTCGTCTTTCAGGCTTGGACGGGGAAGAGACAAGCCGGCGATTTCAATCCGCAGATCCTCAAACAGAACACACAACCGGGCAATTCCCGAGTTCGTGAGCTTGTCGAGATCGCCTGGAAAGAGCCTCCTGAGTTTTGCGTACCGAAACAACGAGCGCGCCGGCCGCCGAGACAGCGGTCCTTCATCCACGATCATTTGGTTCTCCAAGTGATGAAGAATGCGCGACACGCGGATCGGCGGGCGGCGGGTCGAGGCGTGTCTGGTAGGGCACGCCGGTGCGTAACCACACGCTTGGTGCGGTACTCGCCGAACCGCTGCCCGTCTAAGGCGTAACGTGTCTGCGCCGCAGCGCCGCAAAGATTAATCGCGCGACAGAACATCCGCATCACAGAGCGAGAATTATCGTAGAATTGCCGCGCTTAATGATACATCACGCCAACAGTTCGCGGATGACTTCGCCGTGCACGTCGGTGAGGCGGCGGTCGATGCCATTGTGACGGAATGCCAGCCGGGTGTGATCGATGCCCAACAGGTGGAGAATCGTGGCGTGCACGTCGTAGCAGTATGTGGGTTTTTGAACCGCCTTATAAGACCAGTCGTCCGTCGCGCCGTAGGCCACACCGCCCTTGATTCCACCTCCCGCAAGCCACGTCGTGAAGGCGAACGGATTGTGGTCGCGGCCCTTGGAGCCCTGACTGCACGGCATGCGGCCGAACTCGGTGGTCCAGTGCACGATGGTGTCTTCGAGTAGTCCCCGCGCTTTTAGGTCTTGGATGAGCCCGGCCACGGGTTGATCCATGCTCGTGCCCATATCGCCGTGGTCCCTGGCGATGTCTTCGTGACTGTCCCAATTGCGGCGCGGGAAGCCGTTGTCGGCCCCGCTCCAGATTTGCACGAAGCGCACGCCGCGTTCGAGCAGACGCCGCGCCGTGAGGCATCGCCGGCCCATGTCGGCCGTGATTTCCCGGTCCATGCCGTACAGCTTCTTCGTGGCTTCCGGCTCAGCGGAGACATCCAGCACCTCGGGAGCGCTCAACTGGAGGCTGGCGGCCATTTCGTAAGATGCTATACGCGCATCCAGGCGGGAGTCTCCTTCGCGCGTCTCCATGTGCGCGCGATTTAACTTTGCAAGCAAGTCCAGGCCTTCCGCTTCGCTCTCCCGGGTGATGAACTTCGCGCTCTCCGGCGGGAACAAATCGTAGATCGGGTGCGGCGTCCCGACCCGGATCATCGTGCCTTGGTGCGCGGCGGGTAGAAACCCGGGGGACCAGTTGGCGGGGCCGTTGGGCGCGAAACCGCGAGGATCCGGCAACACGACGAAGACCGGCAGATTCTGGTTCAGAGTACCGAGCGCGTACGAAACCCAGGCGCCCGCGCTCGGGTAACCGGGCAGGATGAAGCCGGTATTCTGCATGAATGTGGCGGGGCCATGCACGTTCGATTTCGAGATCATGGAGTGAACGAACGCGATGTCGTCGGCGCAGGAAGCGATGTGCGGGACCAGGCCGCTCATCCAGCGGCCGCACCGGCCATACTGCTTCCACGCCCAGGGGCTCTTCATCACGAGGCCGGGATTGCTTTGAAACAGCTCAACCTTTTCACCGGGATCCCAGGCTTCGCCGCTCCTCTTGAGGAGCAGCGGCTTGTAGTCGAACGTGTCACACTGGCTGGCTGCGCCCGACATGAAGAGTTGCACGACCCGCTTGGCCTTGGCTGGATGGTGCTGTCCCGCTTGCGCGAGCAGCCCCTCTTCGGTCATAAGCTGGGCCAGAGCTATCCCGCCCAACCCCCCACCAGCATTCCAGAGAAAGTTGCGGCGAGTCATCTCAGTTCAAACCTCAATCTCAGTCCCTCAATCGATAAACAGGAATTCGTTGCTGTTGAAAATCAGCCGGCACACATTCTCCAACCCATGTTTTTCCGCATGGGCCACTAGCATTCGCAATTCCGTTTCAGCGGGCTCGCGGCCCAAGGCAAGTCTGTAGCCGGCCGCGATCTGCCCGGACAGTTCGCCACTGGATTTCCGAATGCGTTCGGCAAAGTGCTGCGAGGCGCGGATCATGAAAGGGTTGTTGAGCAGCGCCAAGGCTTGGATCGCCGTCAGCGTGGTGCTGCGTTTGGGCGTCAGCAGCGACGAGTCGGGACAATCCAGGCGATCCATGAACGGGTCGGGCACGCTGCGAGCGATGAAACGGTAAATGCTTCTGCGATAGGCTTCCGGGCTATCCGGATCGAAACGCGCGTAATCGTAAGTCGGGGAATGGTCATCCTTGAAAAAGAATTGCCGAACGGCGGGCCCGCCCATGGTTAGATCCAGTTTTCCGCTGACCTGGAGGGCGGAGTCCCGGATCGATTCGGCGTCGAGCCGCGGGCGATTCATGCGCCACAAATAGCGGTTTTCGGAATCCACGCGATGCGCGTCCGGGCGGTTCCCCGAAGACTGGCGGTAGACCGAACTGGTCGTGATGAGCTTGTGCAGCTTCTTGAGGGACCCTTGCGCGTCGTCACGGAACCACACCGCGAGCCAATCCAAAAGCTCCGGATGCGTCGGCTGCGATCCCATCCGGCCAAAGTCATTCGGCGTGTCGGCCAGGCCCGCGCCGAAGTGGTGGTGCCAAACGCGGTTGACGATCGACCGCCAGGCCAGCATGTTGCTCGGATCGGTGATCCACTTGGCCAAAGCCGCCCGCCGGCTGCCCTCATCGCCGCCATCGGCGAATCTGGCGGGCAGTCCATTCACGCACGAGACCGTCCCCGAAGTCATCAACGGCCCGGGAGACGCAAGGTTTCCTCTCACGAGCAGATGGATCGGACGCGGAACCAGCGACGGCCGGAAGTTGCTTTTACGATCGAAGAAATCGGATCCCGCGTAAACGATCAGCGGCTTGGGCAGCTTCTCCAGGAGCTGATCTTCCGCATTGATCTTCCGCGTCAGCCGGTCGATCTCCGCAAGCGTTGCCGGGCCCACCACGCCATCAACCAACTCCTTGCGCCGCTTCCCAGCCTGGTCGATCTTCTCCTGAAGCGTCTTGCGCAACGCGATTTCAGCGTCATTCTTAGTTGTTCCGAGCTGCGCCAACTCCTGACGCCATTCACGGGTCTGGTCGTCCAACTGCACAATTTCCGGGCTTGTGGCCTGATCGACCTTATCGAGGTATGGCTGCAGCTCGATCTGGATGGGGAGTTTCCGCCGCAGCAACTCCTGCCGCCGCAGATGAGTCGCGGGGTCGAGGTCGTAGGGGCGATCGGCGCGGTCGACGCCCGCGAAAACCGCTTGCAGGCTGTAGTAGTCTTCCTGCTTAATGGGATCGAACTTGTGGTCGTGACAACGGGCGCAATGGGCGGTCAGACTGACGAATGTGGACATGGTGGCGGCGACCATGTCATCCCTGTCCAATAACCGGGCGAGATGCTTGTCCGTTGTGCCCTCGCGCAACTCCATGTGGCCCACGAAATCCCAAGGTCCGGCGGCGATGAATCCGGTGGCGACAACGCCCTCGGGATCGTCGGGAAAGAGTATATCGCCCGCCAGTTGTTCCTCGACAAATCGAGCATAGGGCTTGTCTTTGTTGAAGGAACGGATTACGTAGTCGCGATAGGGCCAGGCATTGGGTCTGGGCTTGTCCTTGTCGTAGCCGTGCGAGTCGCCGTAATGAACAACGTCGAGCCAGTGCCTCGCCCACCGCTCACCATAACGGGGAGAGGCCAGCAGGCGATCTACAAGCTTTTCGTAAGCATCGGGAGAGCGGTCGGCCAGAAACGCTTCGATTTCCTCGGGCGTTGGCGGAAGGCCAAGCAGATCGTACGTGAGGCGGCGAATCAACACGCGGCGTCCGGCTTCGGGTGAAGGAGTCAAGCCCTTTTCTCCCAGCTTTGCCAGAATAAAGGCGTCGACAGGCGTACGCGCGGTGAGCTTAGGGACCGGGGGCTTGACCAGCGGGCGTAGCGACCACCATGTCGACGAACTGGAGCCGGCCGCGACAGTGTCGTCCTTTGCGCCTTCCACGATCCAGCGCCGGATCAATTCAACTTGCTGTGGAGTGAGCGGCGGGCCCACCTTCGGCATGCGCGGCTTTTCTCCGCTGATGTACTCGATCAGCAGGCTTTGATCCGGATTTCCAGGCCTGATCACGGAGCCGGAAAGCCCGCCTTCGAGCAGAGTCTTGTGACTGGCGAGAACCAGGTTTGCCTGGGGATTGCCAGCCGCGTGGCAAATCCCGCACCGCTCAGACAACACAGGAAGAACGTCCTTCTGAAAGCTTGCGGGATCGGCGCGCGCGGCGGCGGCGGTGAGAATCGCAAGCGCGATGGTGAATTTCATCGGCTCAGAAAATGACCTTTATGCCGAATTGTATCTCACGGGGGCGGTCCGCGCCGGTCACCCTGCCGAAATTCGGCCCGTCGATCACATCTTGCGGCGTCTCGAAATTGGGGTGATTGAACGCGTTAAAGAACTCGGCCCTGATCTGGACGTTGAATCTCTCGCCAATGAAGTTGTTCTTGAAAAGCGAAAAGTCGACCACGTTCTGCCCGGGAGCCGTGAGGATGTTGCGCCCGGAGTTCCCCCATTGCCCGAACGGCTGGAGTTGAAATGCGGACGTATCGAACCAGCGCTCCGGGGTACGCTCACCGCGCGGCAAATTGGGATTCCTTGTAACGTCGGGCCGCACGTTTCTGAAACCGGCGCCGACGTTGGCCCGATCCTGAGAAACCCGCACGAAATGTTTGTTTCCCGTACTGAGGGAAACGATGCCGTTCGTCTGCCACCCTCCCACCAGTTTGGATGTGAAACCCTTCGAATTGTTTAGGAATTTCTTACCTTTGCCGAGAGGCAGTTCGTAGAGACCGCTGGCGACAAAGCGGTGCCGCACGTCATAGGCCGAGTTGCCGCGAGAGCCCCGGATGTTGCGAAAATCCTGGACCACAGCCGAGCTCGGCTCGCGGGATTCGAGATCGATCGCGTGAGCCCAGGTATAAGATCCGAGGAAAGAGAAGCCGTGCCCAAATTGCCTTTGGAGGCGCGTCTGGAGGGCGTTGTAGGACGTGTTCTGCTTTTGGAACCGGCCAAGAATCGGGCCGAATAGAGGGTACGGCCGACGGAGTTCGGGACGGGGCTCAGGGCTCGGAACCGGGTCGTTCACGTTGTGACGGAGTCCCACATGCACTCCCGCCTTGCCGACGTAGGAAGCTTCCCCAACCCAGTCTTTGAATCTTCGCTCCACACCGAAATTCCATTCATGCATGTAGGGGTCTTTATCGCTCGGATCGAACACAGCTTGTATGTTGATGCTTCCGGGTATGCGAAGGCCGTCCGCGGCGGAAGGCCAAAGCCGCGTGGTAGAAAGCTCAGGGGTGGTAGGGCTGCTTTGCAGACTCTGCAGGACGAAGAAAGGCGGCTCCTGCGTTGCGCTTTGGCGCTGCTCCAGAAAACCTGTGAGCGTGTAAAAAATGCCGTAGCCGCCACGAACTACCGTACTCGAACTCCCGAAAGGCCTCCAGGCAAAACCGAAGCGCGGCTCGAAATCGCGATAGTGGCGAGAGCGAGGCTGGGGGTTCAGCCGCTCCTCGATCCCGGGAACCGCAAAATCGATCCCGCCGTCCTTGAGGGGACGTGAAATCACCAGCACGCCCCGGACGAGGTCGAAGCTCTGCGTCTTGGCGTCGATTTCGGTTATGGGTTGCTGGACGGACCAGCGCAGCCCCAGGTTTAGCGTGAGAGTCGGTCTGATTTTCCAGTCGTCCTGAAGGTAAAGAGCGTACTCCTTCCACTTGAATGTGTTCGTATTGACGCCGGAAGCTTTCGAAATGGTGCGAGGCAGCCCCAACAGGAAGTTGGCAACGGCGTTGTTCGTAAAGCTTCTGTCGAAGCTGACGGTTCCGGAAGTGCTTTGAATGATGGTGGAGGCCACGCTATGCTGCCGCAGCTCGCCACCAAAATTCAGCGAGTGCGGCCCTTTGATGATGGTGCTGTTGGTGGCGAACTGGAACGTGTTCTCTTTCTCTCCGAATCCAAATCCCGTGCCGCCGAAGGCGTTGAACCCCAGAATGTCGTTTACCGGAACCCGAAACACTTCCTGCCCCGGATTGCGGAGTCCCAACTGCTGAGTCAGGTCCCGGTCGAAAGGCTCGCGAACCGTGTCGCGGAGGATGTGGGAATAGCCGAAAGTCGCGACGTTTACCCATGTCGGCGAGAAGACGTGCGTCTCGTGAATTGCCAGGTTCCGGCTGTGCAAGGGCGAAATATTGCCCGTCTTCAGTTGGACGAATTCCGGTCTGAGCTGATCGTCGTCGGCGAAAATGAAACGGCCGTAAAGCTGGTCTTTCGGGGAAAAATTGTGGTCGACTCGAGTTGTGAACTGATCCTGATCCCGCGTGTATCTGTTGGTCGTGTTCAGGTTGGGAAACGTGCTCCGATTCGGCGCCGGATACAGGTCTCGAAACACTTTGGCCCAAGTGGAAATCCTGGGCTCGGGGATGACGTTGTTGGGGAATGGCAAGCCGCTGCCGGGATCGATGACAGGCGCTTCACCGGCGAAGTTACCCTTCAGATGCTCTGGCGCCGGGACGCTGACCACGAAGGTTTCCTGCCTTCGCACGCGGAAGCCTTCGTAATTGCCGAAGAAGAAGGTCTTGTCTTTGCGAATGGGTCCCCCCACGGCGAAGCCGAATTGATTCTCGCGAAACGGGGCTTTTCGAGCCTCGAAGAAGTTTCGCGCGTCGAGCGCATCGTTTCGAAGGAATTCGTAAATCGTGCCGTGGAGTTGATTCGCCCCGGACTTGGTGGTGACGCTGACGGTCGCCTCTCCGAAGCCATACTGAGCGTTGAAATTATTCCGTTTGACGTTGAACTCCTGAATGGCGTCGATCGAGATGGGAACCGCGACGAACCCGCCTACTTTCGAGCGTGATTCTACGCCGTCGATCAGGAAGCTTGCCGAATCTCCGCGCCCGCCGACATGCATCGTGAGATCTTTTCTGCCGTCGCTAAAACTGGCTGCTTCGCTCGTGCCCCGGCGTCCGAAACTCGGAGTCACGCCTGGAGAGAGTTTGGCCAGTTGCAGGAAGTTCCGTCCGTTGAGAGGGAGGTTCTTGATTTGCGACTCGTGAATCACCTGGCCCACTTCCGCGTTTTCGCTCCCGATCAGAATACTTGCCGCCTCCACAACCACCTGCTGGTTGACTTGGCCGACCTCCATCTTGATATCGACCCGAACCCTTCTGTCCATATCCAGGACAAGGCCGGTCACGACGGCGGTTTGAAATGCAGGCTCCGAGGCCTCGATCCGATAGCGGCCCGGAAGGAGCGAAGCAGCCAAGTAGTTCCCACTCTCATCCGCAACTACTTCGCGGACTGTGTCGGTCTCCGTATTGATCACTTTGAGACGGACGCCAGCCACGACGCCGCCTGTTGAATCCCGCACCGTACCTACGATCGAGGAGGTGACGGCCTGAGCGAATGCGATATTTCCGCAAAGCAGAAAACCCGCGGCTGCCAGAATTAGTTTGCGATGCATACGTTGCTCCTTCAAGCGCTTGAACGCTCAAGCGCTTGATTTGAGGAGTTTGACATGGTACGCTAGGTCTTGTCAAGTACAAAATCAGAGTGTGCGCTATGTTGAAGGAAAATCTGGCAGATCAACTTCGCGCGGACATCATGAGCGGAAAGCTTCGGCCTGGGGACTCCATCGTCGAAGGGATCTGGGCGGCGAAGCTGAAGGTGGCGCAAGCGTCCATTCGCGAGGCTCTGAACATCCTGGCAAGTGAAGGATTCGTGCAGAAGGATTCGGGCCGAACCGCTCAAGTCACCGAGCTGAGCGAAGAGAATGTGATACAGATCTATGAGGTGCGCGCCTCGCTCGAAGGTCTGGCCGCCCGTCTGGTGGCTGAGAAGAAGCCGTGTCTTAGCGAACTCGATCAGGTGGTTGCGGACATGCGCGCGGCGGCCCAGTGCAACAACCTGGCGGCTTTTTACCAGCGCGATTTACGGTTTCACTTATTGGTTTGCGAGAAATCCGGAAACCCGTTCCTGGAGCAAGCGGTGCGAAGGCTTGTCGGCCCGCTGTTTGCGTTTGTCGTGATGCGGCTGCATTCTCAAAATCGCGATCCCCGGTACTGGGAGACGAGCGTGGAGGAACACGAGCAAATGGTGGAAGCGCTTCGAAGCGGCGATCCGGAATTTGCGGAACACCAATTCGCGCAAACTATCCGGAAGTTCTTTAGCGAGACACATTCTTTGCTTCATAAAGAGAAGATGGCGCTCCTTAGCGCCGCGAACTAATACCGATGAAGCCGTACGGGCGAATGCGGCATGCGATGGCTCAGGCGTACCTGTTTCTCTTCGGCCTGGGCCTCACTTGCAGCGCCCAGGTAACATTCATCGATACCACCGGACCCGCACAGATTCGATTCAAACACGATAATGCCGCCAGTCCGCGGAAGTACATCATCGAGACCATGGGCTCGGGGGGCGCCTGGATCGACTACGACAACGATGGGTTTCTCGACCTCTTTCTGGTGAACGGCGGCCCGACTCCAGCCTACAAGCCCGCCAAGGCGCCGCGGAACGCTCTTTTCCGGAACCTCGGCAACGGCACATTCGTTGAGGTGACGGCTAAGGCGGGGCTCGGTGGAAACGGCTCGTTCGGGATGGGCGCGGCCGTGGCGGACTTCGACAATGACGGGTACCCGGACCTGTACGTCACCGGATATCCGCGCTCCACTTTGTACCGCAATCAACGCAACGGAGTCTTTGCCGATATCGGAATCAAGGCCGGCGTCGCCAATTCGAAACGATTCGCGAGCAGCGCCGGTTGGTTTGACTACGACAAAGACGGCAACGTGGATTTGCTCGTTCTCAATTACCTTGACTGGTCCTATGAAAGCGACGTCTATTGCGGCGACAAACGCCGCGGCATGAGGCAGTACTGCCATCCCGATAACTACAAAGGCGTCTCCCCGGCGCTGTACAAAAACAACGGAGATGGAACATTCACGGACGCCACAAAACAAACCGGCATCGAAAACAGCGATGGGAAAGGGCTCGGACTGGTTCTGGCCGATTTCAATCGGGATGGATGGACCGATATCTTCGTCGCCAATGACGGAGTGCGAAATTTTCTCTACTGGAATCTGGGTAATGGAAAATTCCGCGATGCGACCTATGAATCCGGGGCCGGTTTCAGCGAGGACGGGTTTCCGGAAGCCGGGATGGGATGCGATGCGGCCGATTACATGCACGAAGGCTGGATGGGGATTTATGTGACTCACCTGGAGTTCCAATGGAACCGCCTGTATCGGTACGCGGGGAAAGGAACGTTTCTCGACTCGACAGTGGAAGCCGGCCTGGCGCGCGGACGGAACCTGCTGAGCGGCTTTGGGACCCGGTTCGTCGATTACGACAACGATGGTTGGCCCGACCTTGCGGTGGCCAACGGTCATATCCTGGATAATATCCATCTGGTGCATCCGGATGTGGAATACGCCGAGCCGAAGCTAATGCTGCGCAATTTGGGCGGGGGAAAGTTCGAGAACGCTTCCGCTTCGCTGGGCACGGCGTTTCAGGTCAAACGAGTGGGACGCGGCATGATCCTCGGGGATTTCGACAACGATGGAGATCTGGATATTGTAACTACGAACAATGGACAGCAGCCCGAGTTGCTTCGTAACGATGGCGGCAACAGGAACAGTTGGATCGGCTTCAGATTGATCGGAGTCCAATCCAACCGCGACGCCATCGGCGCGCAAATCACGATCCGCGCCGGTCAACTTCGCCAGACGGATCAGATCAAAGGCGGGACGAGCTATTTGTCGTCGGGAGACCCCAGGCTGTACTTCGGACTGGGCGGGGCGGAACGCGTGGATGAAGTCGGAATCCGCTGGCCGAGCGGCCGGGAAGAAAAGCTCGAACACGTGCGCGCGCGCCAGATCCTTACCGTCAAGGAAGGCGCGGGGATTCAGGCTAGCGGCTTGCGGCCCGCTCCAACTCCTTGAAGCGGGTCCATTCCCGTTCGGCCTGTTCGGTCCGGTTCATCTGCCGATAGACATGTCCGAGGAAATAGTACGCTTTGGCTAATCCCTTATCCAGCTGAATCGAACGCAAAAGCGCAACTTTCGCGGGCTCCAGGCGTCCGAGCCGCAAAAAGACGCGCCCGATCTCGTAGTGCGCCTTTGCGGAATTGGGGTTCCTGCCGATTGCCTGTTCCAGGAACGACAGCGATTCTTCGTCGCGATGGAGCTTGCTCAGCAGGATTCCGTAGTTGAGATAGGGCCATTCGCTCCTCGACGTCTGCTTCCGCTCCAGTTCGACCGCGATCTTGTAAGTAGCGATGCCCTGCTCATAGTTCTGTTCGAACTCATAGAGCAGCGCAAGATACTCATAAGCCTCCAGGCGTTGGGGTTGCGCCCTGACAACGGCCTGAAAAGCCTTGCGCGCTTCCGGGTAGCGGGCCTGCTTGTCATAGAGCACGCCCAGTTGAAACTGGATCTCGGGGTCGTTGGGCTTGCGCAGGGCGGCAGCTTCCAAGCCCCCCGGATCGACCGCTTCCTTGCGAGGCTCCTTCCGGATCGCATCGAGCGTGCGGAGTGCGGCTTCGACCAGCGGGTGCTGGTCGCCGAGGAGCTCTTTCGACGCTGCATACGCCTGCTCCGCAACTGGCTCCGCCTCGTCAAGTCTCTTTTGTAACCGGTAGAGTCCCGCGAGATTGAGCAGACCCGTTATCCGGTTCGGGTCCGCCGGTCCGAGCGTGTCTACCGACTTCTTATAAAACGTCTCCGCTTGAGAATACTTACCTTGCGCCTGATAAAGCGAGGCGAGATTATTCAAGTCCCGGGCCACGGCAGGGTCATTCGACCCGAGAGCTTTCTCGTCGGCGGCGAGGGCTCGCTGGTACAGCTTTTCCGCTTCCGCGGTTCGACCTTGGGCCTTGTGACATCCGGCGAGGCTGTTGAGCACGGCGGCGACAGCGGGATCTTCCGCGCCGTAGAGCTTCTCAACGATGGTTAGCGAACGCCTGTATAGCCGTTCCGCTTCCACATATTTACGCAAAGCCTGGGAAAATTCAGCCAGGTTATGGAGGCTTGCCGCAACGTCGCTGCTTTCCGGACCGCTCGTTCTCTCCGCCAGACTCAAGGCCTGGATGGCAACTCTTTGTCCCTCGGCGTATTGCCGTTTTTCGTAAAGCTGCTGTGAACGCTCGGTCAGCTTCTCCCATTCAGCGCTCTGGGCGGCTGCCAAAGGGACGAAGAGCAGCCCCAATAAGAGGCAGAGGTCCGTATTGCTTAAGCGCGGCATCCCCTCATGCGAGTATCGCCTTCACCACTTCGCCATGCACGTCGGTGAGCCGCATCTCGCGGCCGCCGGATGGAAATGTCAGCCGCTTGTGGTCAAGACCCAGCAGATGCAGCACAGTCGCGTGCAGATCATGCACCGTCACCTTATTTTCAACCGCATAGTAACCGTACTCATCGGTCGCGCCGTAAGTCGTCCCGCCCTTGATGCCGCCGCCCGCGAGCCACATCGAGAAGCCGTAAGGATGATGATCGCGCCCCGCGGCTCCCGGCGATCCCTGCGCCGTGGGCGTCCGCCCGAATTCGCCGCCCCACACCACCACCGTCTGCCCGAGCAGACCCCTCGCCTTCAAGTCTGTCAACAGCCCGGCAATCGGCTTGTCCGTCGCTTTCGCGTTCGCCGTGTGCCCGTCCTTCAGCTTCGCGTGTTGATCCCAGCGGTCGTGCCCCGGCCGCGGAGGGGAAAGGAGCTCGATGAAACGCACGCCGCGCTCGACCATTCTCCGCGCCATGAGACAAGCGCGCCCGTACTCTTCGGTGTCCTTGTCGTCGAGCCCGTAGAGCTTTTTCGTCGCTTCGGTTTCGCTTGAAAGATCCGTCAACCCGGGCACGGCCGCCTGCATGCGGAAGGCGAGTTCGTAATTCGCGATCGACGCTTCCATCTCATCCACCGGTCCGTAACGCCCGGCCGACCGCCCATCGAGCTTGCGCAGCAATCCGAGCTTTCCCTGCTGCAGCGCGACTTCGCTTTCCCGCGGCGCGATGTCGGCCACCGGATGCTGCCCCTTCCGAAACGGCGCGGCCTGATAGCTGGCAGGGAGAAAGCCGCTGCCGAAGATGTCGAGACCGCCCGGAGGAATCATGCCCGTGTCCATCACGACGAAGCCCGGCAGATCGCGGCACGGACTGCCGAGCCCGTAGGTGACCCACGCGCCCATGCTCGGCCGCCCTTGCAGGCCGGACCCGCTGTGCATGAAGTAGTTTCCCGCCGTGTGTTCGGAGTGCTCGGCCACCATCGATCGCACGATGGCCAGGTCGTCCACGCACTCCGCAACGTGCGGAAACATGCTGCTGACGTCGGCCCCGCACTGCCCGTATTTCCGGAACTCGAACGGCGAACCGAACAGGACGGGGCTCACCGCGCGCACGTGCTTCGGCCGCGCGAACGGCAGCTCTTTGCCGCTCTCCTTCCGAACCCGTTCCTTTGGATCGAACGAATCGACATGCGACACGCCGCCGTCCATAAACAGGAAAATCACCGACTGCGCGCTCGGTTTGTGGTGCGGCGCGCGGACTTTCATGGGATCGAGCGACCGGTCGTTCGCCGTGGCCGCTTGCGCATGGCCCCATTCCGCGAGCAGCGCGCTCAGCGCCATTCCACCGAATCCGTTCGCGGCGCGGCACAGGGCGTCACGTCTGCTAAACCGGATTTGAAACGACATCGCTCACCTCACGAAGATGAACTCTTTCGAGTTGAAAATGACGTGAGCGAGATCCGCCCACACGCGCGCGTCGTCTTTGGTCACACTCGGAGTCGCGCCGCCATACCGCCGCGCCTGCTCCGACAGGAACTCGCGGACATCCTTCCGGTCCGAGGCGTCCGGCGCCCGTCCATACGCGTGGAGGTACATGGTTTCGAGGCGCGTGTTCCAATCGGGACTCTCGCCCAACAACCGCGCCGCCCACTTCGAGGCCTCCGATGCGACGAATTCATTGTTCATCAGCATCAGCGCCTGTGAAGGAACCGTCGAAACGCTGCGCCGCCCCACCGTGGTCGAAGGCAGCGGATAGTCGAACGCCAGGAAGAGCGGAGAAATAAAATTGCGCCGCACCTCCACGTACACGCTGCGCCGGCCTCCGCCATCGAGAGGCCCGGAGGCCGGCTTTCCTCTTCCGTCCTGATAAGGACCGATATGCGGCGTCACGCCCGGCCCATACGGCGTCAGATTGAGCGAACCCGAAGCGCTCAGAATCGCGTCGCGGATCGCCTCGCCTTCAAGCCGCCTGACACGCATATGCGACAGCAGCCGGTTATCGGGATCGGTCTCGCTCGCGGTTTCGCTCGCGGAACTCGACATCCGGTAGGCGTTACTCAGGACGATCTCCCGGTGCATCGCCTTCACCGACCAGCCGTTGTCCTGGAATCGCCGCGCGAGATAATCCAGAAGCTCCGGATGCGACGGGCGCTCGCCCATCCTGCCGAAATTGTCCGTCGTCCGCACCAGTCCTTCGCCGAAATGATGTTTCCAAATGCGGTTCACCATTACTCTCGCGGTCAGCGGATTTTCCGGACTGAACAGGGCCTCCGCCAGTTCCATCCGCCCGCTGCCGTTCGTGTAGGGTTTCGCCTCGCCGCCCGAAAAAACGCGCAGAAATCCCCGTGGAACTTCTTCTCCCGGATTCAAATGGTTGCCGCGGATGTGGATGCGCAGATTTCGCGGCGTGTCCTCTGCCGCGAGCATTCCGAAAGGTTCCAACGGAAGTTGGGCCGCTTCGGCGGGCGCGGACACGGACGTCTCTACGCTGGCCTGAAGGCCCGCGGGCTTATCCGAAGTATCCGCGGGCGGCTCCTTCGAATCCGAAAATACAATCCGGTCCACGATAATGTGGCCGTCCGTGCGCCGGTCGGCGATCTCCAGATGACAGATCTGTCCGATCTCCTCGTGCAGGGTGATCGTCTTCCATCGCAGAATGCCGTCGCCGTTGCCCGCCACACCCTTCGGATAACGCCCATTGGCGAAGATCGTGACCGCAAGCAGCGAAGGATGCTCGCGCACGGGCGAAAATTTGGTTCCCGCCAGACGCACGTGAATGTACTTCTTCGTGGGAACGAAATGGCGTGACGTCATCGTCCCCATCAGCTTGTCCGAGCCGCCCCGGCGCGAGTTCACCATGCCGTTCACGGGTCCGCCCGCGAAGGCCAGACCGCTCACGCGCCAGTCATCGCTTATATACCCAGCATCTAATTCGAGTGCATCGCCCCACTTCGCGGGACGCGCGTCAAGGGTACCCTCAATACGCCGGAGGATTGCCTCCGCCTCCCGATTCTGCGTGGGCGACTGGATCGACCCCAGCACTACCTGCGTGCTCTCGAAGACGCCGCCGAGCGCGTAATAGTCGGCCGTTGGAATCGGGTCGAACTTGTGATCGTGACACTTCGCGCAGGCGATCGTCAGTCCGAGAAACGCCTTTCCGAAAACGTCGATGCGGCTGTCCATTTTCTCGGCGCGCACTTCGAGCAGGTCCGTCGCGCCGTTGCGTTCTTCGGGAAGTCCGAAGAACCCGGTTGCGACCGGCGTGTCGAGCTGCATCCCATCCGGCGTCATGCGCTGCACTGGGAGAAGGTCGCCCGCGATGTGCTCCTTGACGAACCGGTCGTACGGCAGATCCCGATTGAACGCGCGGATGACATAGTCGCGGTAACGCCAGGCCTCCTGCTTCTCGAAATCGAACTCATGCCCGCTCGTCTCCGCGAAGCGCACCACGTCGAGCCAATGCCGCGCCCAGCGCTCGCCATAGCGCTCCGAAGCCAGCAGCCTCTCGACGGCGTTCTCGTACGCGCGCGGCGAACCGTCGTTGAGAAACGCCTTGATCTCCGCTGGAGCCGGCGGCAGGCCGGTCAAGTCGAACGTGACCCGGCGGAGCAGAGTCGCTTTATCGGCGGGCGGCGCGGGCTCGAGGCCTTTGCTTTCGAGCTTTGCAAGCAGAAACGCGTCGATCGGAGACCGCACCCACGAACGGCGCTTCACCGGCGGCGGCGCGAACTTACCGATGGGCTGGAACGACCAGAACTTCCGCGCGGTTTCAAAGTTGATCGCGGCAGGCGCGGGCGTGGCGGCTTCCGCCGTTCGCGGATCGGGCGCTCCCATTCCGACCCATTCCGCGAGATCGGCGCGCTCGGCCTCGCTCAGTCTGCCTGACGGGGGCATCTTCAGCTCAGGATCGCGGTACGAAACGGCCTTCACGATCAGGCTGTGGTCCGGGTCGCCCGGGACAACCGCCGTGCCCCGGCTCCCGCCGCGTTCCCAGCCCGCTTTGGAATCGAGGCGCAGGCCGGAAGTGGACGCTTTCTCGCCGTGGCATGCGTAGCATTTGGACGCGAGCAAGGGCCGGATCTTCCGCTCGAAGAATTCGGCCGCGTCCGGTGGCGCCTGCGCAAACACCACGCCAAGCGGCAGCGCCGTTGCCACGAGCAACGCGCGCAGCCAGGACGAATTAGATAGACGGAGCATCGTATGCCAAGAGCAGGTCTTGCCAGAATTCTATCACGCGCGGCGCAGCACAATTCCGCGCGCCGTCAATTCATCCAGCAACAGCGCCACGGCGGGCGACGTCTCGCCATCCCCGGGCACGGACACGGCCCACTCCAGATTTTCGCGAAACTCCTTCGAGCTGATCCGCCACTGCGCAAGCGACTCGGGCGTCTTCGCGCCTATCTCGATCACCGACCAGTGCCGCGCCAAAGCGCGCGCCGTCTCCGGGTCCGGCAGCGGCCCGCGCACGATGAAGTGGTTGCTGCCGTGCACCAATATTCCGACCACGTATCATTATTACGAACATCTAGCCAACCGTCGCCCAGCAGGAGGAATCGGCGCTGGTATTATGGATTCTGAGAGGGCTAGATGACCATCACCGTTCCGCTGACACCCGAGGAGGAGGCAACGCTCATTGTCCTGGCCGAGCATCGTGGCCTGTCGCCGGACGCCCTAGTCAGGGGCGTAGTGAAGGACATCATCGACAGCGTAGGCACACCGCCCGGTATTTCGGAGGAGACGTTTCACCGGGAAGACTGGTATCGATGAAGGCCCACCTCATCGACACGAATGTTCGTCTTCGCGCCATTCGGCGACAGGACCTGAATCTTCGGTCCCTCGCGCGAGAGGCGATCAAGAATCTATATCGACACGGAGATTCCCTATGCGTCTGCCCACAGAATCTCATCGAACTGTGGAACGTCTCTACTCGTCCCGCGAAGGTCTCGGCCAGACGCAGAGGAATATCAGCCGTTGCGAAACGTTTTTCCGTCTACTCCCTGAGACTCCTGAACTCTTTCAGGAGTGGAAGCGCCTGGTATCGGTGCATCAGGTCTCCGGTCTCAAGGTTCATGACGCGCGGCTTGTAGCCGCAATGAACGTCTATCGGATTCCCAGCGTCATCACGTTCGACATCGACGACTTCAAGCGCTACCCGGGAATCCGGTTCTCCATCCGGGAAGTATTCTTCAACCGGAGTGAACTCCTACCCACGAGGGTAGCAGCCTGAGTAACCGGAGGGGCTTCGCCCTGCGACTCCGATACTGAATCACGCTTCAAGCCTCGGATCGGGAATCGCGTGCCCGATCGCGAAATGATAGACCACCTGCCCCTGCTCCGGACGCAGTCCAAGATAGCGATGCACCTCGTCGTCGTAAAACGCGCCGATGCCCGTGGCCCGCAACCCCACGCTTTCCGCCGCCACATACATCCGCTGCCCGATTGCGCCGGCTTCAAAATGCGCGTAGCGGTAGCCCCTGCCGCCATAGCCGCGTGTGGCGCGCTCGAGATCCGCAATCATCGAGAACGACACGCAGGCATTCCCAGCCAAGCTCTGCCCCAAGCTCAAGCCCGCCGCCATCACGCGCTGATCGCCCGTCTTGATCCGCTCCAATTCCCCAGTCCCGGGCCAATGCCGGTAGACGCCGCGTTCCAAATCCTCCACGCGGTGCGCGTAGACGTACAGGCTGACAAGACGCGTCGCGGCGAAATCGGCGAGATAGGGCTTCGCCGCCGCGCCGAGGATCGCCGAGAGCTGCGGTAGCGACATCATCGTTTCACCGCCCTGAAAATCGAGCGCCGACCTCCGATTCCTCACGACCTCGCCAAACGGCTTGACCGATCGAGTGGGCGGTGGCAGTCTCAGTTCACCGCCGCCGTCGCCCGCCGCCTCCATGCCGCCCACGCACTGGACCTTCGTCGCCGCGTGGATGCCGTCGATGAGCGTGTACGAAACATGTTCTCTCGAAAGCGGGTTCGGATCGCCGCCGTACCAGACCGTCTCCGCCGCGTCGCGCACGGGAGCCGGAATCGCCGGAGTCGCGGGAATCGCCTCGCCGCGCAATTCCAGGAACAGCATCGGCCATTCATCGGCGCTCAAGCGGTAGTGCGCCGCCACTTCGTCATCCGCGAATTCTCCGCTGGCGAAGGTCTCACAGCCCATCGCGCCTGCCGCCAGCGCGAGCGATTGCCACGCGTGCCCCGCGTCGTGCAGGCAGTATCGATACGCCCGGCTCTGATATTTCCAAGCCTCGCGCCAGGCAATGCTCGACAGCACGAACGCCACGGGAGCGGACATTCCGAAATCCCCCGCCGCCCGCTGCTCGGCCATGTGCGACGACGCGCGGTAATGATAGAGTCCGTCGGGCCAATCGTTGAGCCCCTTCGTAATGAAATGGAACTCCGTCGGATGCAGGTTTCCCGATGACGGGTTCACGCGCAAGGCGTACTTGGAGCCGGTCGATGGAACGCGCTTCGCCGCGCTGATGGCTGCGGAGTAGAACAGCAGTTGCGATAGGAAAGCTGCGCCATCGGCGTTGCTTGCCCCGGGTCCCGGAGCGGGCGGATCGGCCGGCAGGTCGAGAACAGGCACGCCTTCATAGTGACGGAACGGCTCGGGCATGTTCGCCCAATCCAGAAAGTGCCGATTCCGTCGCAGCGACTCTAGGCTGTGCTTTGTGGCTTCGTGATACTCGCGCCAGGTCACTGCTTGTAGTCCACTATATTTCCCGCCGCGCGGCAACGTGGCGTCACACGCTACAATAAGAAAGCATGCGACGCCGCCAGCTTCTCTTCGCTTCGCTCGCCGTACCCCTCGCCTGCGCCGCTGAAACCCGTCCCGCGGCGGTTCGCGGCAGGCTCACACAACCGGGAGGCAAGCCCCCGATTCTCGAAACCCCGGACCACAAGTTCATCCCGCTCGATGGCGATGCCGCTACGCTTGGCGTCCTGCGGGACAAGCGCCTCGCAGAGGCCGATCTTGAAGCCCTGGGACAGCCTTCGCCGGGCGGTGTATTTCAGGTCGGCCCCATCCACACCAAAGCGATGTTCGTCCACAAGGACGGCAATCGCCTGCTCATCACCTACTGGTGCGACGTGTGCTCTATCCGCACCTACACGCCCGGCATCTGCTGGTGCTGCCAGGAAGAGACCGCTCTCGATTTGCGCAAACCGGAGAAGGAATGAAATCAGCGCTCGCCGTTTTCGCGTTGCTCGCGCCCGCCATGTCACAAGCCGCCAACTACTCCGCCGCTACCGTGTCCGCCGATGGCGTGAGCGTCGTGCGCCTCACCGACGCCGCCACGCACACGGAAGTCTCTATTGTGCCCTCCGTCGGCAACATGGCGTATGAAATGAAGGTGAACGGTAAGAACGTTTTCTGGACCCCCTTCAAAAGCCCCGCCGAGCTTCGAGCCAAGCCCGCGCTCGCCGGCAACCCGTTCCTCGCGCCGTGGGCGAACCGCATCGATCGGGACGCGTTCTACGCCAACGGCAAGAAGTACAATTTCAATCCGGATCTCGGCAATCTGCGCCGCGACGGCAACCAGAAGCCCATCCACGGCTTGATTCTCTTCTCCGAGTGGACCGTCGTCGAGGCCAAAGCGGACAGGAACTCGGCGCATCTCACCAGCCGCTTCGACTTCTGGAAGCAGCCCGATCTGATGGCGCAGTTCCCCTTCGCGCACTCGCTTCTCATGACCTACCGCCTCTCGAAGGGCGTGCTCGAAGTCGAAACCGTAATCGACAATCTTTCCACGGCCCCGATGCCCGTGGCCGTCGGCTACCACCCCTACTTTCAGGTTCACGACGCGCCGCGCGACAAGTGGAAAGTGCATCTCTCGGCCCGCGATCACCTCACGCTCTCGAACGTCCTGATCCCTACCGGCGAAAAGAAGCCCGTCGCGTTTCCCGATCCCGTGCCGCTCGAAGGCACGCAGCTTGACGATGTTTTCAGCGGCCTCATCCGCGGCTCCGACGGACGCGCCGTGTTTTCCGTCGAGGGCGGCAAGCAGAAGGTGAGCGTCGTGTACGGGCCGAAGTACACGGTGGCCGTGGTCTACGCGCCGAAGGGCCGCGACTTCATCTGTTTCGAGCCGATGTCCGCCATCACGAACGCGTTCAATCTCGCGCACGCGGGCGTGTACAACGAATTGCAGACGGTTCCAGCGGGCGGGCAATGGAAGGAAAGCTACTGGATTGCCCCGAGCGGCTTCTGACGTAATCGTCGCGGGCGCGGGCATCATCGGCGCATCCATCGCGTGGCGGCTCGCGGAACGCGGCATGAAAGTCACTCTGCTCGACGCGGGCGGGATGGGCTGCGAGGCTAGCTGGGCGGGCGCCGGAATGCTCGCGCCCGGCGGCGAGATCGATGCTCCCTCGCCGTTCGCGGAGTTCTGCATTGCAAGCCTCAAACTCTACCCGGACTTCGTCGGCGCGCTCGAATCCCAATCGGGAACCGAGATCGACTTTCAGGAAGGCGGCGCAGTCGAGCTCGCGCTGGACCAGGACGAGTTTACCGCCCTGTGCGCGCGCGCCGAAATACAGAAAGCCCTGGGCATTCCGTCGAGCGCGCTCGACCTCCGCGACACGCGCGAGTGCGCTCCTCTGCTCCGCAAGCCCATCGCCGGAGCGGTCTATTTTTCGGAAGATTCGCACGTCGATCCGCGCGATGTCATGATCGCGCTCCGCGCCGCGTGTCTTGCGCGGGGCGTCACGATTCTCGAAGGTTGGACCGTCGCCTCCGTCCTCGATTGCGGTGGAGCCGTCGAAGCCGTGGGCACCAAAGGAAAGTTGTCCGCGGGGTCGGCGGTTCTGGCTGCCGGCGCATGGAGCGGCAATATCGGCGTGTCCGTGAACGGCGTTCCGCGGGAACTTCCCGCCACGGTTCCCATCAAGGGTCACCTGGTGGCTTATTCGCTGCCGCCGGACGAGCTTCGTTCGATCGTCCGCCACCACGGCACGTATCTTCTACAGCGCTCGACGGGATACCTCGTGGCCGGTACCTCTACGGAGCACGCCGGCTTCGACCGCACAATCGACGCGGACATCGTGGACGGCATCAGGAGCCGCGCTGAAGATTTGTGCCCGGTGCTGGGCCGCTACGGACCACCCATACCGTGGATCGGATTCCGTCCGGGTCTCGAATCGCCGGAGACCGATGGGCCGTGTATCCGGCGGCTGCCCGATTCGAATGTATGGCTCGCCTACGGGCATTACCGCAACGGCATCCTGCTCGCGCCCGCGACGGCCCGGCGAGTGTCGGACGAAATCGCGGCAGGCGGATAGCACGAGCGGAGCCGAAGCTCTCGCTGGCTCCTGCCGCGCGCAATAGCGGCCCTCTTCGGCGCCACGCGGCAGGCTGTGCTGCGCCTTCTATTCGGCCACACGGACCGGCGCTTCTACCAGCGCCAAATCATCCATTCATGCCGGCTTGGCTCTGGGACCGTACAAAGAGAGCTTGAAAAGCTCGCGGGTGCGGGATTCTCACCCGTACGGTCGAAGGCAGACAAACCTACTTTCAGGCGAGCCGCCAATGCCCGGTATTCGACGAACTGCGCGGGCTCGTGCGGAAGACCTTTGGTGTCGCTCAAGTTCTGCAGATCGGTCTTGCGGCTTTGACTGGCAAGATACGGCTCGCCTTCATTTACGGCTCAAGGGCAAGCGGGGGCGAAACCACGCGGAGCGACGTGGACCTGATGGTTGTCGGAGAGGGGTTTCAATGCATGATGTAGTCTCGGTCCTCGGCGATGCGCAGCGAGACCTTGGAAGAGAGGTGAACCCTTCCGTTTATCGAACCGAGGAGGTCTGTCGTAAACTTGCACAGGGTCGGCACTTCCTCTCGAGGCGTCGTGTCCGGCCAAAAACTTTTTCCGATCGGTGACGAGAATGAGCTTGGAAGACTGGCTCAAATTCGGATGGCTCAAGGAACACAGGGCGAGCCGGCAGGAGATCGCCGACCTGTTCGCCGAACGCCTATAGAGATCCGGAGGCCCGCGGAACGCCGGGCCTGGCGTCCGATTGGCGATTCAACCTTGCATACAACGCGGTTCCGCAGCTTGCCTCCGCAGCCTTGGCAGCGGCCGGCTATGAAGCCGAACGCGCCAGCCATCACTACCGCGTGATTCAGTCTCTTGAATTCACGAATCGGCGTTGAGGCGGCTTCGATTATCACCGGCTGCGAGAGGGCGGACACGGTTTCAGAAACGGACGCTGAGGAGATGCGGCGGTTTTGCTGAAACCCTTCGCGGCAATGTCGCTACGTGGATTCGCAAGAACCATCGACAGTGCGCCCCATAACCGCATCAAAGCGGATGTAAGCGATAATCCCGCATCCCCGCCCACGTGGGAAACGTCGCGCGTAGCCCTCACCACATCAGCTTCAACCCGAACTGCACCTGCCGCTGATCCTGCTGCGCTGTCGTCACCTCGCCGAACCCCGCGGTTCCGAACCCCATGTTCGGATTGTTGAAGTGCGGCGTGTTCGCGAAATTGAACGACTCCATGCGCAGCTCCAGGCCGAAGCGTTCGGTGAGCGCGAACGCGCGGAACAGCGAAAAATCCAGGTTCACCAAGCCCGGCCCCGTGAGTACGTTACGTCCGACGGTGCCGAAGGCCGCCGGCGCCGGAGCGGAGAACTTCGTAATATCGAGCCATGGCTCTCCACGGCCAACGCGGCCGAAAATCTCCGGCTTGCCGCTGATGTTCGGACGGTTGTTGTTGCCGGGAGCGTTGAGCGTGGCATTGCTGAACGTGATGTTGAGCGGATCGCCGGTCTGCGCGGTAAAAATGCCATTGAGTTGCCAGTCGCCCAGCAGCAGGCGCCCGGCCCCGGAGTGTAGCCACTTGCCTCGACGGCCGAATGGAAGCTCCCAGATGTAGCTCTGGACGAAGGTGTGAGTGCGGTCGGTGTCGGCGCGGGCGCGATTCAGCGCCCAGTTGATCTGGTTATAGAACGCTGCATTATCGTTCGACAGATCGATGCCCTTACCGAAAGTGTAGGCCGTCGTCAGCAGGAAACCCTCCGAGAACCGGCGGTCGAACTTCGCCTGGAAAGAATGATAGATGGTCGAGGTAGGCACCCACGTCGTGGTGGTCGACAGACGGCGGAACCGGACGAACAACGGCTGGCCGGCCGAGCCCGCGCCCGGGATCCGGCCCGCATTCAGATTCTGCCGGCCCAGATTTCCCACGCCGTGATTGCCGACGTAAGCCGCTTCGAAACTGAACCTCCACGGCAGCGACCGCTGTACCGCGACGTTCCAGGCTTGCAAGTACGCTTCCTTCAGGTCGAGCGGAACACGGAAATATTCGTTGTCCGGAGCGTTTTGAATCACGCCGTCGGACGGGATGATGGCGCGGATCGGAGGCGGAAATCCGCCAGCCAGCGTCCCCGCCGCCCGGTACGTGTTGGGCGCGTTGAACGCGTTGTTCTCTAGCACGGGGAAGTTGAAGGCATAGCTGTTGTCCGGAAACGGAATCGTGCTCACCCCGAAGCCACCGCGGAATACGGTCTTATCGCTCGCGCGATACGCGGCCCCGAACCTCGGCGCGAAGTTCCGCCACATGGTTTTCCTCCCGAGGTTCGACGGATTCGGTCCCGTGCCGGCCAGCACCAGCGCGTTGCGCTCGGGGTCGTAGTTCGAGAAGCCGCCGGGGAATTGGGGCGTCGGCGGAGCCCAGAGCTCGTGGCGAACGCCGAGGTCCAGCGTGAGCTTCTTGCTGATCTGCCACTTGTCCTGCACGTAGGTGAACACCGGTGTCTGGCGCACGGACGAGAACAGGCTCGGCAGGTCGCGCTGGTAGAAAGCCGGCTGGTCGAGCAGCAAACTGGCGAAGGAGTTGGCGAAGCTGGTCTGCGGGTCGCCGTTGCGCGCGGTGGGCCCGGCGCGGAAACTCCACTGGCCGCGCGGATTGAAGATGCCGGCTTTCAGGTCGTCGCGCAGACGGCGCACTTCCCAGCCCCATTTGACGGTGTGGTTTCCGGTGATCTTCGTCCAGTTGTTCACCAGATTGAAATTGGTTTCCGCGCGCCGCCACGGCTGATTGGCGGAATGGCCGACCACCGGGCCGGTGTAGCCGTCGATGTTGATGGTCGTCAGGCCGCTCGTCGAAAGATCGAGGTTGATTCCCGGAATGCCCACCTCGGCGGACAGGTTGTTTCCGAAATCTTCCTGCTGCGTCACGTTCAGGTAGCGCGCGAAGCCGAAGCGCGCTTCGGTAATGATGCTCGGACCGAAGATGCGCGTGTAGTTCAGAGCCGAGCTTTGCGTGCGGTTGGTTCCCTCGCCGTCGAACCCGCCGGTGATCTTCGGACCGCCGTAGATGCCGTAGAGACCGGGATCGTAGATCTTCGGCTCCATGTAGCTGTAGCGGAACGACAGGTTGTTGCCGGCCGTGAATTGGTGGTCGATCTTCACGTCGAACGACGGCGTATCTTTCACGCGCGCGGTGGCTTTCTCGAAATTGGTTTGCAAGCCGGAGAAGGTCGGCGCTGGAATGAAGCCCAGCAGGCGGCTGGCAATCGGACTGATTCGCGCCGCCGGGATGCGCTTGTCCGCGAACGGCAGCCGCGCCGTGCCATCCGCGTTGCCGGTGAGCGGATCGTAGATCGTGGTGGCGGACGCGCTGAGATCCCCCGCGCGAAACGCCGCCGTCGGAATCGTGGCGCGGTTGATGTCGCCCCGGCGGTCGCGCGTGCCCTGATAGTCGCCGAAAAAGAACGTCCGGTTGCGCACGATGGGTCCGCCGAACGTGAAGCCGAACTGGTTGTAGACGCTGTGCGCCTTCGATTGCGCGAAGACGTTGCGCGCCGCCAGCCGGTCAACTCGGTTGAACTCGAACGCCGAACCGTGGAAGCTGTTCGTGCCGGACTTGAGCGTGATGTTGGTCACGGCCCCGCCGGCGCGGCCCAACTCGGCCTCGTAGTTGCTCGTCGTAATGTCCACCGCCGCCAGCGCCTCGATCGGCGGAATCAGAATCGTCAGCAGCCCGCTCCGATGATTGTTGTCGATACCCTCCATTTGCACGTTGTTCGCCAGTCGCGTCTGTCCATTGACCCGCGTCGACAGCGAATCCTGCGAGTTGAAGAATTCCGAGTGTGGGCGGAAGGCGCGCACCGCTCCCGGCACCAGGTTCAGAAGACTTTGGAAATTGCGGTTGAACCCGAGCGGCATGTCGCTCAACTGGCGCGTCTCGATCTTGCGGCCGGTGTCGGAGCGGTCGGTTTGCAGAACCGCGGCTTCGGCGTGCACATCGACCCTCTCCGTCACGGTGCCGGTCGGTAACTCGACGTCGACGCGCACGGTGGCGTTTACCAGCACGTCCACGCGGTCTTGCACCGCTGTCTTGAAGCCCGTACGCTCAACCTCGACGCGATACACGCCCGCCTCGAGGTTCGCGAAGACATAGTTCCCGCTCTGGTTCGTTTCGACCGACCGGCTGATGCCGGTGTTAATCTCGGTGATGGCGACTTTCGCTTGCGGCACGAGCGCCGCCGCGCTGTCCGTAACGGTTCCGAGCAAAGTACCTTTCACGGCCTGCGCGTACGCAAGCGGGGCCATGAGGACGAGGGCAGCCAAGACTCGCATGCATCAACCTCCTTCAGCCAGGTTTCCATTTTGGATTCCCAGTTCGTGTCGATTGTACATCCAAATGTCGCCGTTGGGCCGCGGCCGAGTGTCGTCCGAGCGAAGTCGCGGCTGGCGGATGCACCTGCGGGGACGGAGTTGAACGCAAGTGTCGAAGCCGCTAGCATAACCCCATGGCCCCTCCACGCGCTGCTTTGCTCTCCATTACACCCATGATTCCCACTTGCGTTAGCTTGGCGGACGCACTTACGTTTTACAAGGACCAGATGGGCTTCTCCATCTTGTGGGAGGCGGAAGGAATGGCCGGGATCTCTCGAGACTCGGTCTCGCTGCTGCTGGTCGAGAACGACAACCGGCAATGGGCGGAGAATGCCAGCTTTAGCTTCGGCGTTGCCAACCTCGATGCGCTCTACGAAGAGTATCGCGGCATATCGGCACGGGTAGGGCCGCTCGAAATGAAGTTCTGGGGCAGGCGGGAGTTTCACATGGTCGTGCCATCCGGAGTCTGCTTCCAGTTCTTCGAAAAAAATGGCTAGCGGCCGGTTCGGTCCCGCGCCCCGGCAACGTGGCAACTAACCTGGGGTGAAAGATAGCTTCGGGAAGAGAACCGTCGAGGTGTCTGTCGGGCCGGGAGTGAAGCAAGTTCTCAAGTCTCGATCCAGCCACCGGATTTGAGAAGCGCGCGAGCAGTCTCGCCGCTCGCGCGCTCCTCCATTCGTCAGAAGCGATTCGATCAGTAACCCGAGTAGAGTTCGGGATAGCAAGGAGCCGGCCGCCAATAGCCGTATCCGTCATAGTAGCCACAACCTGAACCCAAATCGTAGCCCCAGCCGAACGGAATGCCGATCCCGGAGCCATTGTAAGGACGAGCCCAGAAGCTTCCTCCGTAGTAGTAGCCTCGGCCAGGGTAGAAGCGGCCGGTGTGGTAGCCGCCTCCTCCACGGTAATATCCGCCGCCGTAGTTGCTGCGCCCGCCGTAATAGCTGCGCCCCGCATAAGGGACGGCATAGCTGCGCATACGCCCGGAACCGCCACGGCGCGAGTAGGACGGTGCGGAATGGCTGGGTCCACCCGCGCCTGAAAACGAACGGCCGGAAGAACTGCCGCCGGATTGCCCGCGTCCCCCACCGCCGCGCTGGGCCAAAACGGCCGTCGGGCCTAACAATATCAGGACCGCGCCAATTACAAGCGCCGCCATCGTCGATCTGAACCGCACTGTCTGCAATCTCCGATTCATGGGACCTCCAATACTTTCCGCCTCTGGAATGTGCAAACCACCTGCCAATCTTCAAGCATTTGACAATAAACGGCTTATTCCATAGCCGTTGCCAACAGCCTGGCTGAAAACCACCGGTTGGCGTGCGCCTCAACCATGCCCGCCAAGGTTGGTGGCCGACCTCCGTGTTGGGAAGCGCCGAATGCGCAGGCTGACGCCATCGAAGATGGTCCCCTGCCGTCGAGCGTCCACTCATCGGAGTCTCGGCTTCGGCGAGCGTCCTTCGTTGTGTGCGAGCTCCCCGTCATGAGGCCCGGCGCGGTTACGTTTGGATGCGTTCCGGCGCGATCGTCCTTTCGGCGCTTTCCCACAATGAACGTTGAATGCCTCATCCATCGCAATCGGACACAATGCCGATCAACGTGAGCGGGGGAACGGCGCATCAACAACTTCCCGCGGAGTTCGCTGTCGTAGTCCTCCCGGAGGCGCTTCTGAATGCTATCCCGCACGCGGCGGAACATCGCCATCTTCCGAGCTTCCGTTCCAGTCGCTTTGGCCGGATCGGGGAATCCGATGTGGTAATCACGTGGCCGAAGGACTGGCGAACGAACTGCGACGCGGATTTCGGGTATCCACCCGAAGTATCCACGCCAGCCTCTCGGCGAGCGGAGCCGAATCGATGTGCCTATCGCGATTCTGATCCGGCTGACGATCGCGCCTAGGATGGTAAAGCGGACTTCGGCGCGATTCGCAAGATGACTCAGCGCGCTCGCGGATTCTTTCCTGACGGCCGAACAGGCGTCGCAATACATCGCCCGCTGCATCGTTCTTGCCGCCGCGCGCCGGCTTAGTTCCGAATATGTACCTTGTGGTTTCACCGGCGGCCTGCGTAGCGTGGCATGGTCTAGCGTGGTTTCAGAAGGATCTCCTGCTCCGGTCGGCATGCTGTCGCTTATCTCGACACTTGTGATGAACATCGCCCGCAAATTCACCCATGCCGCGCTATTCGAGCCCGATTCGGGAGCGCCGCTAGCGGCCTTGGTTTTCGTGCCGATCGAAGTTCCAGTGATGCTGCCGGTTTGTTCGGTATGCAATCGAGCGGGCCAGTGGTTTCCTCAAACCGTGAGCGGGTAAAATGGAGACTCATCATGATGTGTTACGACTGTTTCACAAAGGGAGACCGGAACGAGGCGCTCGGCGTTTGCCATCACTGCTCGGTTGGACTGTGCTCCGAGCATGGCGCAATCGTCTCCGATCCGATTTTGGTCCAGACGCCGGTCGCGCAAGTAGCGGCTATTCCGAAGAAAGCGCGCGAACTGCTGTGCCGAACCTGCTTGGATGCGCTACGGCAACGCCATGCTCCCGGTGCGTAGCAGGTTCCGGGCCGCATCCCCGCCCGCCTTCGCGGCCGGCTGAAGCGGATTCCGCCGGAGGGTTCTCTAAACCGCGCGCGCGTATACCTCGTTGCGCGCCTGCCCCGTTGCGCCCAGAGCCACTTGAGTCTTTCCTTCTCTCGCGGTCTAAGAGATGGACCATGAAAAATACATCGCGGAATTCCTGGGCACGATTCTTCTCGCATTCGTCGTTGCGCTGTCTCTGTCGGGGAGGTTCCCCGGTCCCACGCCCGTCCTCGCGGGGCTCACTCTCGCCAGGTGCGTGTTCACGATGCGATCGGATACGTCGTCGCCCAATTCGCCGCCGGCGGGCTGCGAATCCGCTGAGCAACGCCCTCCTCCGCGGAACCCGCCCGCCCGTCAACGCCGTGGATCGCAGCGCGGTCTTTATTGCGAAGTGCTCGGGACCTTCCGCCCCGCCTTCAGCGTAGCGTCGGTGGCCTTCGGGAAGTCGCCGGGAGCCACGAACGGCCTCACCATCGGCGGATCCCTGCTGTCCGGTCTCTCAATCGCCGCGGCCTTGGGGTCGGTGGCCGTGCTGAAACCCCGCCGTTGCCGAGGGTCTGAGCTGCGTTTCGGTGACGTATCCGACGGCCCCCATCGTGGGCGCCGTCATCGCCATGCAGCTTTGCAAATTCGTGCAGAGCGAGTAGATTTCCCTACTCGCCCTTGAATTTGAACTCGATCGCCTGGCTTGCGGAGGCGGCCAGCGTGACCTTTTGTTCCAGCGTGCCGTACTTCTCCTGCCACGCCTCGATCGTGTATTCACCCGGCGGCAGGCCCTTCAGCTCGAATACGCCCTGCTCGCCGGTCACGGCAAAGTAAGGGTGATCCACGACTCCGATGTAGCTCCTCATCCACGCATGGACATTGCATTTCACCGGAATCATGACTTCCGGCCGCGCGAACTCCCGCTCGAGACCTGGAGCCTGCGGCGGTTGCTGCTGGTTCCACTCCCGGTTGTCCTTCGGCATCGGATGAATGTTGTGCGACACCGGATCGCTATTCGACACCGATAGCGTCTGTCCCACCCGAATGCCCAGCACGCGCGGCTGGAACGTGCAGCCGCGCTGATCGATCTTCACCGGTTCCTTCGCCGCTTCGAACGTCTTGCCTTCCAGCCCGGACTTCACGTACACGAAAGCGTACGCCAATCCGCCATCTGCGCCGGCCACCACGCTCTCTTCGTACACCGCGCCCTTGTGCAGGCGTCTGCATTCGGCCTCTTCGGACATGTTGATCGACTTCTTCGCGGGGCGCTTCCCGTCAAGCTTCACCTTGCCGGTAACCGTCGCCGCCGTTGCCGGGTCGATCTTCGTTACGGCCGGCGCCGCCTTCTCCTCGGGCTTCGAGGCGGCAGTCTCAGTCTTCTTCTCGCCGCTGCACCCGGCGGCCGCAAGGGCCGCCAGAACGCAAATTGTAATCAACGAAAGTCTCGCCGCCGAGCCTTTCGCCGCACGGTTTTTCCGTGCCACAGTTATTAACGCCCCGGTTCTCATTGCACCGGCCCCACGTTCGAGGGAAGTTCGCCCGTCAGGGATTCGAGGAACGTCACCAGGTCCGCCCGCTCCTGCTTCGTCAGGTGGTCGAGCGACTTGATCTCTTTGTCGCGATTCGGATTCGAGTTTCCGCCGCCGACGTAGAAGTCCACCACATCCTTCAACGTCTTCAGGCTGCCGTCGTGCATGTAAGGCGCGGTCTGCGCGATGTCGCGCAGCATCGAGGTTCTGAAGGCGCCCCGGTCGGCCTCCTGGTTGGTGACCGCGAAGCGGCCAAGGTCCGTCAATTCGCCTTTGGCGTCCATTCCCGCGCCGAGGTTGTGGAACTTGTTATCCGTAAACAGGGCGTCCTTCTCACCGACCGAGTGGCACACTGCGCAGTTGCCCTTTTTCGCGTCCCGGAAAACGGCGAGGCCGCGGATAGCCCCCGCGCTCAACGCCTTCTTGTCGCCGCCGTACAAGTAGCGGTCGAACGGAGAATTGCCGCTCAGCACGGTTCGCTCGAACGACGCCATCGCCATTGAGGCCTTTTCGTATGTAATCGGCCCCGGTCCGAAAGCCTTATCGAACTCGGCCCTGTAAACCGGGTCGGCGCTTAGCTTCTTTTCCACGTCCGGGGCGTTGTGCGCCATCTCCACGGGATTCCCCATCGGACCTTCCGCCTGTTTTTCAAGACTTGGCGCGCGGCCATCCCAAAACTGCAACGTGCTGTAGGCCGAATTGATCACGGTCGGAGCATTCCGGCCACCTTTTTTACCTCCGACGCCGTCCGAGAATTGCTTGGCGTCGGCAAAGCCGAACTTCGGATCGTGGCACGACGCGCATGAGATCGTGGCGTCCACGGAGATCCGTTTGTCGTAGAAGAGTTTGCGGCCGAGGGCGATTGTCTCGGCAGTCGGTGGATTCCCGGCCGGAACTGGTACGGGCGGCAATCCGAGCGGAGCCTTGATCTCAACAACCGCGCCTAGCGGTTTCGGCGTGGCCTCGGCGGCTGGATATTCAGGCTTTTTGGTCGAGCAGGATGTGAAAATGGCGGCGGCCATGAGAGCCGCCGAAAGAATAATGGTACGCATAACTATATCATAACTTTTCCAGTGGGAATTTTCCCTTGTTAACAACTTTTGGAAGATCTTTTCCCGAATTGTTTGAGCCACTTGCGCGCAGTTAACAACCTCTCTCACTCCTGGCCGTGCTATGTGTATGTCTGGCAAGGGATCGGATGCTATCCCGGAGACCTCGCACTCGCGGCCATCGATAGGACAAAAGTTTACTCTCTGCGTCACCCCCATCCCAACTCATAGAAAACAAGATGGTTTTCCGGTCGCGTACTTGGAGCCGATTTGAAACAGGTTGGACCTTAGATGCGGCCGCGAAGAACGATATCCGAGCCAACGTCCCAGCAACGCTCGGCGCGGACGGAAATACCCAGCCTCTCTTCGCTCTCTGTTCGCCTTCTCCCAGACGCTTTTCCACAACGGGCAGGCGACCTCGCTCGCGCAGGTGATGGACAAGGTGACCCATTGCAGCGCCGAATCAGCCGCGTGGACGGGCTTACGGACCCGGAGCGGCGCAGGCGGCCGATCGGGTTCCTCTTATCGATTGATGGGGCCAGGGCGCCGGTGTACTCCGCGGCAACTGCCGTGACTTCCGCCTTCTCACGTTTGAGGGACTCGCGCACAACGGCCGCACGGCAGCGGCCCGGTCCGCCGGGTTCCTCTTTCCTTTGGCGTAGTGCCTGCGGCCTGTGCGCTCCGAGGGGTGGAGAAGTCGCGCTTTTTCCATGCACCGCTTTTTCCCGGGCCGACGCCGGACTCCGCGTCCTGACAGCCCGGCCCTTCCGGTGATATCATGCCCCCAACTATGCTTCGAATCCTTGCGACCGTTCTTCTCTGCTTCGCACCGCTCGCCGCGCAGGTGGCGACCGGCAATCTGACGGTACTCGTTGAAGACTCTTCCGGCGCCGCGATGACCGGCGCTTCGGTGACGGTTACCAACACCGACACGGGGATCGCCCGCGCGGGCGCCACGAACGACCGCGGCGAATTTCTCGCTCCGTTTCTGCCCGCCGGCACTTACACGGTTGGCGTCGAGCATCCCGGCTTCAAGAAGAATTCCACGTCGGGCCTGCAGTTGCGCGTCGACCAGAGCGCAACCGCGCGCGTCGCGATGCAGCCAGGCGAGGTTCGCGAAACGGTTCAGGTCACCGACGTGACGCCGCTACTCGATGCCGAGACATCGTCGCTTGGACAGGTGGTGGAGAACAAGAAAATTCTCGATCTGCCGCTGAATGGAAGAAACGCGTTCGGTCTCGGCCTGCTGGCCGGAAACACGACGCCCATGTTCGGCATCGGATCGAACCTGCCCTTCATCGCGGGCGGCGGGCGCTACACTTCGACCGAAGTGCTGCTCGACGGCGTGGACAACAACACCGTCGTCAATGGAGGCGCCGTGGGACGCAACGGTCTCGCCTACTCGCCGTCCGTCGACGCCGTGCAGGAGTTCAAAGTCAAGACCAGCACATTCGCCGCGGAGTTCGGGCGCGCGGCGGGCGCGGTGATGAACGCCACCATCAAATCCGGCTCGAACCTGCTGCACGGCTCGCTGTTTGAGTTTCTCCGCAACGACAAGTTCGACGCCAACAACTTCATCACAAACTCCGCGGGTCTATCGAAGCCGAAGTTCCGCCAGAATCAGTTCGGCGGCTCGCTCGGCGGCCCCATCATCAGGCAGAAGACGTTTTTCTTTCTCGATTACCAAGGCACGCGCCAGCGCACGGCGGCGGGCACGAGCATCGGCGCCGTGCCTACCGCCCCTCTACGCTCGGGCGACCTGGCCACGCTGCGCACTCCCATTTTCGATCCGCTGCAGCGCCGCATCGGACCGGCGGGGACTGTGATTTCGACGCCTTTCCCCAACGCGCAGATTCCGGCGGATCGCATCAATCGAACGTCCGCGGCTATCATGGGCCAAGTGCCGCTGCCGAATTTCGGCAACCCTGGCGACCTCTCGCGTAACTATTTCCAGGGCTTTCCGCGGCGGTTTAACGGAGACCAGTTCGACGTGCGGGTAGATCATCAGCTGACGCCGAAGAATTCGCTTTTCGGACGCTTCTCGTTCGGCAACCAGGTCCGGCCGACGCCCGGCCGCTTCCCCGGCTTCATCGGGGGCGGAACCAACAGCGTCGACTTCACCCGCCAGGCCGCGTTCAACGACACGCATATTTTCCGTCCCACGGTGGTCAACGAATTTCGCGCCGGCTACACGCGGCACAACGGCAGCATCATCGGCGACGCCGTGAAAGGCGTGGAGTTCGCGAAGAGCGCGGGACTCGCTCTTTTCCCGTTCCCGCTGCTCGGCTTCCCCAACATTCAATTCTTCTTCTCGGGGCAGGGAACCGGCTCCACGCAGTTCGATCCGTGGGGGGGCGGCGACAGCAACCTGAACTTCGAAAACCGTTTCCATGTCGCGGATTCCTTAAACGTCACGCACGGCAGGCACACCTTCAAGATGGGCGCCGACGTGCGGCGGATGCGCTTTGAAACTCTCAAAGGCACGCCGTTTCACGGCCAATATGTGTTCGGCTCTATCTTCACTACAAGCTCCGATTCGCCCGGCTCGGGCGCGCCGATCGCGGACTACCTGCTTGGGTATCCGTCGCTGCTGCAGGGCACGCAGATGCTCGACTGGGGCCGCCAGCGGGAAATCTACTTCGGCACGTATTTTCAGGACGATTGGAAAGTGACGTCGCGTCTGACTCTGAACCTTGGCGGGCGCTACGACCTGTTCACGCAGCCGGTGGACGCGCGCGATCGCGGTGGTCTGTTCGATATCGCGAGCGGCCAGTTCGTCGTGCCCGGCCAGAACGGCTTCTCGCGCGCGATCGTCGACGGCGATCACAACAACTTCGCCCCGCGCGTGGGCATGGCCTATCAATGGAACCGCAAGCTGGTGATTCGCGGCGGCTATGGAATCTTCATCGGCCAGAGGGACGTCAACCAGGAGGTGACGCAGTTCTCCGGCAACAATCCGAACACGCCCACATTTTCCATTCCCGAGACGAGCGCGACGCGAACGGTGCTGCCGCCATTCACCCTGAACACGCCGATTCCGGCCGGTCCGTCCGAGACGTCGCTCAAGAGCTTCAGCGCGAGCAATGCGTTGGCCCGCACGATCCGGACCGCGGCCTTCCACGACGCGCGGATGCCCATGCTGCACCAGTTCAATCTGAGCATCCAGTTCGAGCCTTTCACGAGCTGGCTTTTCGAAACGTCCTATAGCGGCGCGCGCGGAACGGATCTTTACTCGCTGTTCGTCAACGTGAATCAGCTTCCGTTTCAGGCCGCCATTGACGGACGCAATCAGCAGAGCGACCGTCCGTATCCGAACATCAACGGCGCGGTCATCCCGACGTACTCAAACGCTTCGTCGAACTACAACGCCTTCAACGTGAAGGTGGAGAAGCGCTACTCGCACGGCATGAACTTCCTGTTCAATTACACGGTGCAGAAAAATTTGGAAGACAAGGGCGCGGGGCCGGGCGCGTTCACCCAGAACGGCGGCACGAGCATCACGCTTGACGCGTACAACCTGTCGCGCGAGCGGGGGCCGGCGCCGATCGACGTTTCCCAGGTCCTCGTGATGAGCTACGGCTACGAGCTGCCATGGGGGCCGGGACGTCCGTGGCTCAACCAGGGCGTGGTCTCGAAGGTGCTGGGGGGCTGGCAGATTAACGGTATCAGCTATCTGCGGGGAGGATTCCCGACGGACATCCGGACTAACCGCCTGCCGCCGATTTTCAACACGTTCAACGTGCCGGACAGGGTCGCGGGGCAGCCCGTGCAGGTCCCGAAGGATCAGCGCGGTCCGGACAGCTTCTTCAATCCGGCGGCATTCCGCGTGCCTGGGACTACGCCATCGAGGACCGGCGCTCCGATTCAGTTGTACGGCGATTCGGCGCGCCGCGTCGCGCGGGGTCCAGGCTCGATCAACCATGATTTCTCGATTTTCAAGGAAGCGGTGGTTCGCGAGCGCTTCCGCGTGCAGTACCGGGCGGAGTTCTTCAACCTGTTCAATACGCCGACGTTTTTCCTGCCGTCGTCAAACAGCCCGAGCATGACGTGCATTGGACGGACTCCGGGGTCGGCGTGCAACGACAACAATCCGCAGTTCGGCAAGCTCCTCGATTCGACGACGACCGGGCGGCAGATTCAGTTCGGACTGAAACTGGTGTTCTGAAGGGAGAGGATTGGGGAGTTAGTTGGCGGACCTTCGAAATTCCCCGAAGGATCCGTAGATCGAAACGGATGCCGTGCCTGCTGGCAAGGGGACGCATTCCAGCCGGAGGCGATGAGGGACGTTCCCTGGATCACCTACGCAGTGATGGCCGCGGTAGTTGTGATTCCGCTTGCGTGCCGTATCATCGAGCGCACGCTGGAACTCGCGTCCTGGGCGATGGTGGCTTTCATTTTCGTTTTTCTTGAGGTGGCGAAGGTTCTGTTCGTGCCGGCGGCGCATGGTGGACGACGACGCACGGTTTCTTGAAGTTCGGCAATCTGCCGGCTGGCACGGACTGGGTCGCGCTGGCGATGCCCGCGGCGACTGTGGCGACTGCCGGTTCCGGCTTGACCGCCCGCCTTGGTGTATAATGCTCGGGTCCGGGAACTCAATGGAATCTCCGCTACTAATTGGCGAGGGAAGGTGCTGGAAAGGCCACTCTAATAAACGGGAAAAGGGAGTAATTATGAGAACGTTGAAGTGTAAGCGAGTCGCGAGATTAGCATTGCTTCTCGGTTTTTGGCTTCCCTGCGCGCCGGTTCATGCCCAGCGAGACACGGGAACCATTTTGGGCGCGGTTCTCGACGCCAGCGGCTCGGGCGTCCCAGGGGCCGCGGTTACGGTCACCAATGTGCTGACTAACGTAAAGGTCACCGTCAGTGCGGACGCCAGTGGAGATTACATCGCTTCACCACTTCGGATCGGAACATACCGGGTAGAGACGGAAACAACCGGGTTCAAAAAGACGGTGCAGGACGGCATAGTGCTTCGTGTCCAGGACCGGCTGCGCATCGACCTGCACCTCGAGGTGGGCGCAGTGACTGAGCGGGTCGAGGTGACCGCGGTGGAGACCCTGCTTCAGACGCAAACCAGCTCCCTAGGCCAAGTTTTCGAAACGAAACAAGTTCATGATCTTCCGCTGAACGGCCGCAGCTATATCCAGTTGATCACTCTGACCGCGGGCGCCTTTGTGCCTCAAAAAATGAATACGATTTGGCCCGACGCGTTTGTGGCAATAAACGGCAACCGCGCCCACGAGAACACGTATCTCCTGGATGGAGTGAACAACAACACCAGCGACAATAACAATCCGGCGATCATTCCGCCTCCCGACGCCATCGCGGAATTCAAGGTGTCGACTAATTCATTGGCGGCCGAGTTCGGACGCGCGGCCGGCGGCGCTATCAACGTGGTCATCAAGTCGGGAACCAATCAGATGCATGGCAACCTTTTCGCATTTCATCGCAATAACTCCCTGGATGCCAATGCTTTCTTTAACTCCGGGCGGCCAAAACCTCATTTTCGCCAAAACCAGTTCGGAGGCACTTTTGGAGGGCCCATCGTGGCGAATCGGACCTTCTTCTTTATGGATTACCAGCGCACGGCCATCCGGCAAGGGCGAGCCGACGTGGCGACGGTGCCGAACCCGGATGAGAAGATAGGGGACTTCTCCCGAGTAGCCAATCTGATCTTCGATCCTCTCACTTCGCGGCCCAACCCGGCCGGCACTGGTTTTATCCGCGACCCGTTTGCAGGCAACCTCATTCCCGATGCTCGCATCAGCCCCATTGCCAAGAAGGTGACGGCCCTCTTTCCGGCCCCAAATGTCCCGGGAGTCCGGGTGAACAACTTCGTTGGGAATTCTCCTTTGCGCACCGACATCCACGAATTCGACGTCCGGGTGGACCATCAACAATCCGCCCAGGATAGCTTCTTTGCAAGGGCCAGTGCGGTGTTTAGGGAAACTCTCAACCCCGGCCCGCTTTGGACTCCTGCAACTCCGTCGGGCGGCGGAAGCCGTACCCCGGGCGGTCTTACCCCCGGACGCGGCGCCGCGGCCGGTTACACGCATATCTTTTCTCCACGGCTGGTCAACGAGTTCCGCGCCGGTTTCGCCCGCCTGTACTGGTCCCTGAATGTGTGGGATCCGTCCATATTTGGGGGCGCGCTTCTGGGGATTCCGGGGATTCCTCCGACAAGCGCCGGGTGGCCCGCCTTCGGTGTCACCGGATGGACGAGTTGGGGGGACGCCGGGCCGAATACACGGGGCAAGACCGTATTCCACTACTTTGACAATCTCTCCTATACCCGGGGCAAACACAGCTTGAAAACAGGTGTAGAGACCCGGTTCGTCCAGTTCAATCTCAACCAGGGCGGGGGCGCGCGTGGCAACTTTAGTTTCAACGGCGTGTTTACCCAGCAGCCGTTTTCACCGGCCGGCACCGGCTCCGGTCCCGCGGACCTTCTCCTCGGCTATGCCAACACCGCCAGCATCGCCGTCAGCACGGGGACTGGCGAACGCATCCGGACCTTGAGCGGATTCCTTATGGACGATTGGAAAGCGACCAACCGTCTCACGCTCAACGTGGGTGTTCGTTATGACCTTGTCACGCCGCCCTTCGAGGTGCGGGACCGGGAGCGTTCGTTTGATTTGAACAAGGGCGAGCTTGTCTTTGCCAAGCCAGGCTCATGGCGCAACCGCGGATTCAACGACCTCAAGAAAAACGCTTTCGCCCCCCGAGTCGGATTCGCCTACACGCTGACGCCTAAAACGGTGGTCCGCTCCGCCTACGGTATTTTTTGGGCCTATGAAGATAACTTATCCGGCCTCGGCGCCGGCGGTTTCCCTTGGGCAATCAGTGCCGTCTACCCCAGCGACCAGATCAACCCGTCCTCCGCCATCAGCCTGGATAGAGGCGTGCCTCCCAACTGGCTCCAATTCTCTCCCACAGCCCCGCCTAACTTGGGAGTACGGGGCATTGACCTTTTCAAACCTGCCTACATACAGCAATGGAACTTCACTTTGGAACGCGAGATAGGATCCACTCTGCTGGGAGCTTCCTATGTGGGAAACAAAGGCACCAAGCTGGCGCGGTATTTGCAGCGTAATCAACCGCTTCCGGGGCCGGGATTAATAACTACCCGGCGTCCCTACCAAGGGTACGGCAACGTATCCATGGTCGAAAGCTCAGGGAACTCCATTTATCACGGATTGCTGCTAAAAGCGGAAAAGCGCTTTTCCAAAGGGCTGAGCTTCCTCGCGTCGTATACATTTTCCAAAGCGATTGAAGATTCCGGCTCGCCGGCTCTCGACAGCACTTCCGCGGGCTCCGACCAGCCTCAGGATCCCCGCAACCTACACGCGGAGCGGGGCCTGAGTCCCCACGACGTACGCAATCGTTTTATCTTTAGCTACACTTACGAACTTCCCTTTGGGAAAGGCAGGGCGCTTCTGTCAAACGTGCCTAAGCTGGCGGACGCCGTCTTAGGCGGCTGGCAGGTCAACGGTATTACCGTGTTGCAAAGCGGACGGCACGAGACGATCGGCGTTAGCTTCGATGCCTCTAACACAGGTTCCTCCAACTATCGGGCCAACGCTTTAAGAAATCCCCACCTGCCGGGTTCCGAACGGACTTTGAGCCGATTCATCGACACTTCGGCGTTCGCAGTGCCGGACCCCTATACATACGGGAACGCCGGAAGAAACACTGTCGAAGGTCCCGGTCAGGTAAATTTTGACTTCTCGCTGTTTAAGAATTTCCGGTTGAGGGAGCGCAGGGGACACTTTACCGACAATGAAATCCAATTTCGGGCGGAGTTCTTTAACTTGTTCAACACACCCCAGTTTCAGATTCCGAACCGGCTTGCCGGCACGCCGCAATTTGGGTCGATTACCGACGTAGTCAACTACGCGCGGCAGATTCAGCTTGCGTTGAAGTTTAGGTTCTAACTACGGCCCTGAGCCGGAATTTGTTTGAAGTGGAATTCCGCGCCGCTTTGCCGATTTTGTGAAGAGCGACGTATTCCGTGTTGGTGACTTGACAGCCAAGCGCTTGGCCTTCAGCGGGAGATAGCGCAAGTTCTTGTTAGCCGCGGCCTCGGTTGGTCGGCAGGCGAATGTTGCCGTTGATCGTTTCCACTACACCGAAACGCACCTTCGTTCGGCGTAGTTGAGTATCCCCCGGTTCGCCAACATCCGGCCGAGATTCTGAATCGAGAGTAACCGCTGCCAACGCATTTGATCGATCCACTTCCGCAAGTAGTTCTCTATGACAGAGTATGACATGACAGAGTAGTCCTTCCAGAAGGGCGGAAGAGAGAGTGTGTGTTAGATGCCTTGTGGGCGCATCGTTATTCCCGAACCCTCGAGCGTGCTCGCCCGAGCACCGCTGCGAGACGCTTGCTTCGTCTGGCGGAGCCACCGGACGGCATCGCCGGTTTGGTCCGAAAAAGATCATTGGGAGACAAGGCGCGCGTTGGAAAAGCAATCGGCTGGCTCCCGGTAAGACGGCTTATCCGGAGCGCGAACTCCACCGCCATGTTCCGGCCGCCTGGGGTCACGGGATTCGAGCCGCTGGTACGAAGAATGGCCAACGACGAAAAAGACCGGCATGTTCTTGTCTCGGCCGTGCATGCGGGCGCGCAGACGATCGTCACGTTCAACGGGTTCAACTTAGGTGCAACGCCAGCCTCGACTTCGCAACGGAATGTAACGGCCGTCGGCCCGCCACGTTCCTGGAAGATCTTCATTTGACGGAACCGACGGTTGTGATGGAGCGGACTCACGAGCAGGCCGCCGAACTGGAGCGTTCCCTCACTACGCAACTCAAGGTGTGGTGGCAAAGGCAGTCCCGTCGTTCATCGAGATCGTCCGCCGGGATCTCAGGCACAGAGGAGGCTCAACCACGGGCTCCGAGCGTTCAAGGCAAGTAAGGGGGCATCCCGGGGGCGATCGTACGAACACACCACGAACGGCGTGCGAGAATGAACCTCTTGAAGGACATTCCGACTGTTTCGCGACGCGCCGCATAGCGCTATACTTCGATGTTATGTTCACAACTAAACTTCGCTTCCCGCTAGCCGGAGTTCTGCTAGCCGCCTGCTTTATGACCACAACTCCGACATCCGCACAATCCAAGGGCCGCGTTTTTGAAATGCGCACCTACATCACCCATCCGGGCCGCCTCGACGCGCTCCAGGCTCGCTTCCGCAACCACACGACCAAGCTTTTCGAAAAGCATGGCATGTCCAACATCGGATACTGGACGCCGCAGGATGAACCGGCTTCGAAGAACACGCTCATCTACGTGATCGCGCACAAGAGCCGCGAGGACGCGAAGAAATCCTGGGACGCCTTCCGCGCCGATCCCGTGTGGCAGAAGGCGCAAAAAGAATCCGAGGCGGATGGCAAGATCGTTCTCAAAGTGGAGTCCGTATTTATGGACGCCACGGATTATTCCAAGATCAAATAATTTTGGCGAATGTACGGCGCGCCACGGGAGCCTGGGCGCCGATTCATTCGGAACTTCGCCGCCATTCCGGGCAAGAGCAAGCCTACCGGCCGACGCGGTAGACCGCGGTTTGGGGATTGTACCGCTGCCAGTCAAACCAGAAATCCTTCGTGTTCTGTATCCGCGCAAGCTGCCGGCCGGCGAGCGGCCCGTCGATCGACCGCCCGGAAAAGTCCCATCGGCTTCCCGTGGCCTCATCGATGAGAGCGAACTCAGCGGCGCCCGGAGCTTTATAAAAGACCAGGACGTTTCCGCCAAGCCGCCGGAAGAACGACCGGACCGAGTTCCCGTCCGCGCCTGCCACGACAAGTACGGGCTCGCCTCCGACGGCGTGATTGACGGGCCCGGCCGCGCGGACGGTTTCAATCGGAAACGCCACGCTTGCGCCGTTGAATTCAATTCCAGCGACAAGTTCGCGAGGTGGAAGATCCGTCCGCCGTTTCGAATCGGCGACCGCGGGTAGCTTTGAAATACGCTTTTCCCAGTCCGATTCGGGATAACGGATTCCAGCAAGGAACCGCACGGCCGTGCTCTCCGGATGTTCGGCGCGCCAGGTGGAGAGCGTTACTTCGTCGCTTGGAATGCGGACCAACTTCTTGCCTTTCAGCGGTCCGAACAGGCACTCCCCGCTGATTTGCTGCCACCAGCTTCCGGTTTCCTCGTCGTACATGAGGAAATTCATGTTGTTGATGCCGCCCAGTCGAAAACGCAGGGCTCGGCCATCGACGACGCGGCTCCACACCAGACCGGTGTGGCAGAGCGTTCAATAATTGGGGAGGATGGGAACGCCGTCGAGTTTGTCGTTCCACATGTGGTGATGCGCCAGGAAACGGACGGGGTACGCTCGCGTTTCACTGCCCAGGGTTACGCCGATGACCATGTCGGAATCCGCAACGTCGCGGAACCCGGCGATCGAGGCAAGTGTTGCGCCGTCAGCCGGAGGGAACATCTTTTCGACGACATTGATGCGCGAAAGAACTGCGCCGGCGAGAGCAACCAGCAGCAGGCCCGATCCGGCGATGCGGCGCCAGCGAGACCACGCGCGCCACTTTAGCGAGAACCAGGCGACGGCAGCCGCGGCGAACAGCGGACATGCGACAGTGCCGATGCGGCGGATACTTAACACATGGTCGATCAGATCCGCCGAGTGGGCGGTCATCGGAAGGACAATATAGAGCGGTACGAACGCGAAAACCGCGGCCAGCAGGGCCAGAGCGCCTAGGAGGATCACCCAACCATCTTACCCGGATTTCGCGGCGCGTTAGCGCGCTTGCGGCCGAACAAGTACCCGATCCGCCTCTTGTACACGAGTCGATTGCCCACCGGTGTCACCCCCCAGCCGATTCCAAATTTGGCACCATATTAGGTGATCATGAAATCGCCTCCCGTGTAGAATTGGCGACTTTGTTCCTCGCGCGGGAGAATGTTTCGGAACGGCCCTGTCGACCCGTAGTATTCCAGGCTCGGATCGAGCCGCTTCGCCAACTCATAGCCGGCTCGTACAGGAGGCTCGAACTCCCATCCACCGTTCATTCCAGAGCCGCGTAATGCGCGCGCGAGCACGGGGTTGAAATCGAGTTGGACGCGGCCCAGCTGCTTCTCGAGGATCGGTCCGATATCGAGCGTCGTACCGTTTTCCTCATAGCTTTTCGAGGAAACCCAACTTCACCGGAAATGCCGATGTCGAGGAGAAGTCCCCATCGGTATTTGATTAGGGGTGTAGTTGAGATGCGTCTCCAGGTTCCACATGCCTTTGGGCACGGTTTCGTATTCGTAAACCTGGGTTTCAAATGCATCCTGAGCGCCGAGAGACAGCGCGGACAGCAGTATGAGGACGATTGATTTCATGTCCATGAGACGCTCTAACTCACTTCGGCGGAAAATACTTCACGTACCAGCGAATACACCTCTCGATCCCGTCCACGATATGCTTCGGCTCACGCAGACCATGGCCTTCCCGCGGATACCGCACCATGATCGCGGGCACGCCGACGTCTCGCAGCGCGATGTAGTATTGCTCCGCCTCCGCGATCGGAACATCGTTGTCGTTCTCGCCGTGCTGGAGCATCGTCGGCGTCTTTACTTTCGCCACGTGCTTCAGCGCCGAGCGTTCCCACAGCACATCCATCAGATTGCCCTGGTGCGGAAAAATGCCGAATTCCATCTGCTCGTACTGGTTGTAGTACGTCATGTAGTTGTAGCTCACCAGATTGCTGATGCCCGCAATCGGAATCGCCGCTTTGAAGATGTTCGTCTGCGTGATAAGCCACATACTCAACTGGCCGCCGTAGCTGACGCCCTCGACGCCGAGCCGGTCGCGATCGATCCACAAATTCCGGCGCATTGCGGCGCTCAAAGCGTAGAGCACGTCCTGCGCCTCGTTCCCGTTCTGGTCCCCAAACACGGCGTCCGCGAATTTTTGCCCGTAGCCCGTCGACCCGCGATAGTTCACCATCAGCGTTGCCCACCCAAGCCCCGCGTAAACCTGATTCTTCAAGTTGAAGCCCGGTCCGCTCTGTCCGTGCGGCCCACCGTGAATGTTGACGATCAGCGGGTGCTTCGAGTCCGCGGTCATGCCCAGCGGCTTGGTGAGAAACGCCTCGATGTCGTATTTGTTGTCGTTGCTGACGAAGGTGAAAGCCTCGACTTCGGCAATCGGCTTCCCGCCCAATACCGCGGCGTTCAGGTCCGTCATTTTCTTCCCGTTCACGTAGAGCTGCGCGAGATCGGAAGGCGTCGTGAGCGCGTACGCCAGTGTCCCGTCCTTCGCCATCGACCACGATCCAACCGTCCCGCGCTCGGCGATGAGGACGTCCGGCTTCCCGCCCGCGACCGGCAATTTGTAAAGACGCACATTGCCTCGTTCCTGCACCGTGAAGCAGACGGCCTGGCCGTTGGCCGTCCACACCGGCTCGCCTTGGCGGTTGTCGATCATGGCGGATATCTCGCGGCGGTTCGATCCATCCGCGCCGATGAGCCAGACATGCGTGTCCTCCATCGTCGTTTCGAGATCCGTCAGACCGCGCCGCGTCGCCTGATAGGCGAGAGTTTTGCCGTCCGGCGACCAGCGCGGGCGGTATTCGGCATTCTCGGTCGTGGTGAGACGGCGCATGGATCCGTCGGAAACTTTCAGCGCGAGAAGGTCGTAGTTGAAGAACTGATCTTCGTTTGGTTCGCGATTCGAAACAAACGCGATCTCTTCTCCACTTGGCGACCATGCGATCGAGTGCTCGTAGTGATTGCCGTCCGTGAGTTGCCTGATCCGCCCCGACGCCACGTCCACCACAAAGATATGCAGGCGGCGGTTGTCGTTCAAGCGGGTGTTGCCTTCGCTGTCGTCCGGCTTATAGAGGTAGCGCGTGATCACGACGGGGTCGCCCGACGCCTCTTCCGTCTCCGGACCCGCGACGGCGGAAACAAACGCGATCGTCTTCCCATCGGGCGACCAGGAAACGCGCTTTCCCGTGGATGGCAGCGGGCTGTTCGTGCTTAGAATGGGCGCAAGCGCGCGCGCGTTCTTTCCGTCCGGCTGTGCGATCATGAGTTTCGAGTCGCTCTGGTAGGCGATCGATAGGCCGTCCGGCGACCATTCGGGGGCCGACGAAGCTTCTTTCCCCGCCCCGAACTGGATGGATTTGCCGTCCGAGGGCGTCATCACCCACACCTGCGAATACGGGCGACCGGGTCCATCGTTGTTGGTAACGGTGTACGCGATACGCTTTCCGTCGGGCGAGAACTGCACCTCGCCCACGGAACGCAGCCGCAGCTGGTCGCCGCCGACGATCGCTCGCGGCTGTGCCGCTACGGACGCGGCCATCAGAAAGAAAATTATCGGAAATCGATTCATCATGTTCCTCTCGCTAATTCAAGCGGATTGGTTTATCATACCCGGTCATTTCCAAATACCCCACGCCCGCGCCCTGGCATGCGACGGCGCCTTCCCAGTAGTTCGTGCCGCCGAGCGCGAGCTCCTGTTCCGTCACAACGGCGCCGCATTCGCCGTCGAAACCGGCCGCGGGCGCACGGACCCTCCAGCGAATCGGGTAGCGCGCCTTGGTGTTCGGGCTGGTCCAGAAGGCTATGGGCTCGAGAGAAAATTCCGATCGCGCCAAGTGCTTCGAGCCGCCTTGCCGGTCGACGAAGGTGCCGGCGGATAGCGGCTCTATCGTTCCATCTTTGCGCCTCAACTGAAACAACATGAGCTCCGTCTTGTTCTCGAATTGCAGGCTGAACCAGTCCCAGCCGGTTTGAGCGTCGTCGAGCTGGTGCGTGAACCATTCGTGATCCATCCACGCGGTTCCCTCGACGCGATATGTCGATTTTCCAGCCGACAAAGTACCTTCGGCCGCAAGCCGCGTGAACGAGACGTAGTGCGACGCGCGCCCCTCGCCTTCGGCTTTCCGGCTTATGCCGCCGATGCCATGAATGACCGGCGGTTTCGAAGACGAGAGACGCAGGTCGAACCGGAACTCGTCCGCTACGGCATGCAGGGTCTGCCGTTCGCCATCCCACTGCGCCGACCAGTTGCCGTTCCAAATGCGGCGTTCGGCGAAACTCGCTCCCGCGACGCCCGGACCCGCCCGATTGAGGCGCGCCTGGTACACAAAGCGTTTTCCTTCCACTTCCGTGAGCGCCAGATGCGCCAGATACAAGTCGTCCGCGCGCCACACGGAGCGGTTGTCCGAAGGCCCGCGCCGTTGCGCCTGGCGGAAAAATACGAGTTCAAATCCGAAGCGTCCGCCATCCTCCGCGCGCAGATTGCCCGTGTAATACCACCACTCCGTACGAAACTCCGGATGCTCGAAATGATCGCGCGGGAATTCGTAGCGGTAGCCGGGCAACGCCGTCCGATAGGCCGCGAGGTTCGATGCCGGAGCCGCCACCGCGCGGGGCGTCTCTTGCGGCGCGGGGATCGCAAGCACCGCTTCGGAAATACTGTCGCGATACACGGTTTGAAAACCCAGTTCCTTGGCCGCCGCGGCCTCGGGTGGGATCAGAGCGGCATAGTCCACTGGGCCCTTTATTTCGCGCCTGTCTTCCGGCTCAAACCAATCCATTCGATATTTCGCCTTGTAGAACTTCATTCCCGGCAGCAGGGTCCAATCCACCGCGGCACGAAACATTTTTCCCGAATCGCCGCGCCGGCGATCTCGAATCACTTGAACCATCCGCTCCGTTCCGGCGTGCGGGCGCGCGTCGCTATAGTGCGAGGTCTTCGACTGGATCGCGTACTGGGTCGCGCAGAGCGCCGCGAGAACTACGCCGGCCGCCGCGAAACTGAATCTCGCCCGGTCGATCGCCGCCAGACCGGCCAGCGTGAGTATCGGAACCAGATACAAGGCGGTTCGGTTGATGGGGTAGAGCAGGCCCGCGAAATAGTGCGCCGCTATCAACAGGGCAACGCACAGCGCCATCCCGCAACCTGTAATGGACAGCAGGAGTCCCGAAGCCGTGACCGGACGCCCGGAACTTGATCGAAGCTCGCCGACGGCCGCCACGAGGATGATGAGCAGCAGACCCGGCAACGCTGTAGCCGCGACAAGGTCGAAGGCGCTCCACGGAAGCAGCGTCATTCCGTCCCAGTTCGGCACGAGCCAAGCCAGTGTTAAGCTCTGGAGGCTTTCGAAGAGCGTCTTGGCGCCGACGTAGAAGCTGTCCTTCTCCACGTGAGACAAGGGCAACACCAGCGGCACGAATGCGCTGACAATGCCGGGAATCGCAAAGTGGTCGAGCCATTCCGTGAACCGGTGGCGCGGAAGCAGCGCGGCGGCGGCCAGCGAAAGCGCCGCATTCGGCGTGGCGAACGTCAGGTTTGCGGCGACAGACAGTCCGAAGCACACACCCGCGGGCGCGAACGCGCGGCCCTCGCCTTGAAGAGCGCGGATAAGGAAGTCGATGCCGAGGAAGGTCAAGGCGAGCGCCAGACCGTAGCCTCGCGCCATCGACATGTAGTCCTGAATGTACGGGCTCAGGGTGAGGCAGGCCACCGCCAGAAGAAACAGCCGCGATCGCTGAAACACACGCCTGCAGATGCGGTAGACGGCCGTCAGGTAGAGGAATCCGCCGAGCAGGCTCGGGATTCTGATCGCGAATTCGGAGAGACCGAACAGGGCGAGCGAAATCCGGCAGAGGTACGTGTGCAGCACGTGGTGGCCGGCGTCGAATGTGGTGATGAGTTTCTCAACGGGTTGCGAGAGAAAACCGGCCCAGGTGAAGGCCTCGTCGCAAACGATGGAGAGAGTCGCGGCCCGGTAGACATTGGCTACGGCGATGACCGCGAGCAGCGCCAAGGCAGCTCGGATGGCATAGGAGGACTGGCTTGGTGCGCGCGCCGGGTGCAAGATTCGAGCTTAACTCATCCTTGGTCAAGCGCCGCTGAGAAGGGCAATGGTTTGGGCGAGACTTCTGATCGTAGTCTGCCCTGGCGCTGGATGTAGCAAATCATGAAAACGATGCAAGGATGGAGACTGATGGCCGTCATCTGTTTTGTTCCCGGAATCGCCCGTGTCGATGCGGCCGGTTACACGTTGACGGACATCGAAACGCCCGGATGGAGCGGAACCCTCGCGAATGGCGTCAACAACGCCGGTCAGGTCGTGGGTTCTGGAGGTTTTTTAGGTCCTGGTGGCAGCTTCGCCCAACACGCCTTTCTGTACTCCGGCGGTGTGATGTCGGACCTCGGCGCTCTCGGTGGCGCCTTTAGCGAAGCGTATCAAGTGAATAATGCGGGGCACGTTGTTGGTGCGTTCGGACCCGTAGGCGACGATAATACACACGCCTTTCTATATGACGGTATTACGATGATGGACCTGAACGCCTTCATCCCGTCCGGATCCGCGTTCTCTCGACTGATCTCCGCGTCGGACTTAAATGACCTCGGACAGATCGTCGGCTTTGGGAGGGTCGAATTACCTGAACCCGGGACATATACTTATCGCGCTTTTCTGTTGACGCCGAACGAAGGAACGGAACCGGCCACCGCGCTGCTGTTACTCTCCGGGCTGGCGGGACTGGCGGCGGCCCGGCGGGCAAGAATCGAGAAAATAGGCACCCGCAAACCAGCCTGCCTCCGCCGGTGGTATTATCTCCCCATGCGTTTTCTCATTGCGTTTGCCGCTTTAACCGCAGGCCTCGCCCCGCTTATCGCCACCGATGCCAAATCCGGCCCTGTCGCCTTCCGCACGCACGTCATCGAATCGAAGGTGCCCGGCGGATACTCGGTTCTGGTTACCGACGTGAACAAGGACGGCAAGCTGGATGTGATCGGCATGACCTCTCGTCTCACCGACTTCGCCTGGTATGAGAATCCCGGCTGGGAACGCCACGTGATGGTGAAGGACATGAAGGGTCTGGTGAACATGGCCGCGCACGACATCGATGGCGATGGCATTCCGGAGTTCGTCATCCAGAACGAATTCAGCATGGTGGCCGCCAATAGCCCTGGGTTGGTTTGGCTGGTCAAGAGCCAGGGCGATCCGAAGCAGTCGTGGAAGATGACGAAGATCGATCAGTTGATCACCTCTCACCACGTGACGTGGGCGGATATCGACGGAGATGGGAAGAAGGAGTTGATCAACGCGCCGCTAATCGGCCCGAAGGGTCTCGCGCCGACGTACGATCAGGATCAGGTGCCGCTCGTCTATTACCACGTGCCTGCGAATCCCGAGGGCGAGTGGAAGCGCCTGGTCATCGACGACAAGCTGAACGGCGTGCTGCATCGCGCGCGTACCGTGCAATGGACTCCGGGCAAGCGAGAGGCGATTCTGACGGCGGGTTTCGAGGGCATTATGCTGCATCGGGCGTCCGGAAAGGGCGCGAAGGTTCGCTGGGACAACACGGTTCTGTCGAAAGGCTACGAGGAGAAGGCGCCCCGGGCCGGTGCGAGCGACGTCGCGGTTGGACGCATCGGAAAGAAACGAATCCTGGCGTCGGTTCAGCCGTGGCATGGGAACGAAGTGGTGGTCTATACGCAAGAGAAGGGCGGTTGGAAGCGCAACGTGATCTTCGACAAGCTGACCGAGGGTCATGAGGTCTGCGTAGGAGACTTCAACGGAGATGGACGCGACGACATCGTGGCCGGCGATCGCGCGAGAGGCCAGATTTCCGAGTCGCATGTCTTCTTCTCCGAAGACGACGCGGGCACGAAGTGGCATCATGAGGTTCTCGATCCGAAGGGTATGTCGGCTTCGGGCTGCCAGGTGGCCGATATCAATCGCGACGGACGGCTGGACATCGTGATGATCGGCGGCGCGACCACCAACATCAAGTGGTACGAAAACCTGGGAAGACAGTAGCCGCGAGCGTATTGGTTCGTTTTCCCGGGACGGCGAAGCCGGCGTTTTCATCACATATGGCACGGCGTTTGGCGGGTATCTTCAAGTCGAGGCGAAGCCAGGCGCCATCCCTGCGCGGCGGGGACGCAACGGCAGCGCGTCTTGCGGGTGTGGCGCGGCCGAGCGGGTCGACTGCGGTTGGCCCATCCATTCGGGATAACGGGCGCAAGGCTCGTGCAACGGTCGCGAACGAAATGCGCTGGCAGCCGGGCTATTTGAAGCTTGCGTTCGAAAATCGTCGCCTGAAATCAGGCTTCGGGAGGAGGGGCCGGTGGCGCCATGCGCAGGCTGGTGGCGGCCATTTTACCCATGCGGTCCATGCCCATTTCAAACAGCACTTTCGCGTTCTGTACCAAAGCCGTGGAGTCTCCCTCGGTAAGGCGCGAGACGTGAAAGAAGACGTCGCGGCCGCCGCCGTCGGGGCGGATGAAGCCGAAGCCTTTGTCTTCGAAGTACTTGACGATCTGCCCGGTCTGCTCGCCGGTCGCCGACTGTCCGCCGCCGGAATCGGAGGAGGAGCTCTGCGGCTGCGCGGGACGCCCGCTCTTGTCGCCGACCCCCTGCTTCACGAGCGCCAAATCGTCTTCGGACCAGCTGGCTGGAGGTTTTGTTTCGCTTGGTGCCTTCATGCCCGGATTCCGCTTGAGGGCATCCTCAAATAGGCGCTTCTGTCTGGCGTTCAATCGCGAATTCCTCGATTGGTCAACTCATTCCGCCACTGCCACAGCGGCCGGAGCCGCTTTGGCCTTCCGCGCGCGGGCCCGCTTCTCAGCCGGAGGCTGACGGTCGCTCTTCTTCAACGACGCCACGACCATGGTGGTGACAAACTTCTTCTCTCCGTGGTCGTCAAACTTTATAACGATTCGTTCTTCTGTACTTATCATTACGGTTCCAAGTCCGAACTTTGCATGCTCGACTTGATTTCCCGGATTATACGCCATGAATTAGCCTCGGCAAATGGAATTCCCCTATATGCATTGTAGCGCATCAGAGATCCACGAAATTCTTCACGATGCCTAGCCCGGCGGCGCCGGATTTTTCCGGATGAAACTGCACTCCGAAAATGTTGCCGGCCTCAAGCACCGCCGTGTATGGCGTCATGTACGTGCAGGTTGCGGCCGTCGCGGCGCACTGCGGTACGTAGTAGCTGTGCGCGAAATAGAGATACGGCCGGTCGCCGATTCCCGCTAGAAGACGCGACGGAGCCACCGCATCTATCTGGTTCCACCCCATGTGCGGCACGCGCGCCTCGGCTGGGAAGCGGCGCACCGTACCTTCAAATAACCCCAACCCGCGGGCCTCCGGAGCTTCCTCGCTCGCGTCGAACAATGCCTGTAAGCCGAGACAGATTCCGAGAAACGGCACTCCCGCCCGCAGGCGTTCGAGCAGAGTTTCGCGCACTCCAAGTTCGTCCAGAGCCCGCATGATCTGGCCGAAGTGGCCTACGCCCGGCAAGAGAATCTTCGCCGCCGCGCCGAGGCCTTCCGAATCGCGCACAAGCGAATAGGCCGCGCCGATCTCGCCCAGCGTATTCTCGACCGAGCGCAGATTGCCCGCGCCGTAGTCGAACACCGCGATCACAACAACACCTTTCTCACAACAACCCCTTGGTCGACGGAAGCTGATCCTTCAGCCGCGCATCCTTTGAGCAGGCGTACTTCATCGCGCGCGCGAAACATTTGAATACGGCTTCAATCTTGTGGTGGTTCGAGCGGCCATAGAGCACCTTGACGTGCAGATTCGCGCAGGCATGGTTGACGAATCCGCCAAAGAAATCCTCGACGAGCTCCGTCTGTAGATCGCCCACCAGCCGTACCTTCACGCGGTCCTTGTAGACGAGCGCCGGTCGCCCGCCGAGGTCGAGCGCCACCACGGCCAGCGTCTCATCCATGGGCAGAACGAAGTAGCCGGCGCGATTGATGCCGCGGCGGTCACCCAGCGCCTTTGAAAACAACTGCCCGAGCACGATGCCCGCGTCTTCCACCGTGTGGTGCTGATCCACGTCCAGGTCGCCATCGGCCTTCAGCGTGAGGTCGAAGCCGCCGTGCTTGGCGAACAACTCGAGCATGTGGTCGAGGAACCGGATGCCCGTCGAAATCTCGTACGTGCCTCGTCCTTCGATCTTGAGGCTTCCCTTGATGCGGGTCTCCTTCGTGTCGCGTTGAATGGTGGCGCTTCTCATGCGGGGAGCACGGCCTCCAATTGATTGATGTCTTCGAGGATGGCGATCGCCTGTTCGGATTCGAACAGGCTGACCAATTCCGGTGACTTCCCAGCGGCGATCCCAACGAACGGAACTCCGGCCGCGCGCGCGCAACGGGCATCGTCGACCGTGTCGCCCACATACCATTTCGCGCGATCCGGCATCAGGGTCCCGATCAGGTGGAGTCCCTCCGGATCGGGTTTGTGCCTGGAGACTTCACCCGAGCCGACAATGGGATCGAAACGCAGTTCCGGCGCGAAGCGGCCCAGCGTATATTCGGCTTCCCACTTCTCGCGTCCCGTATAGACAGCCAAATCGAATCGAAGACTGAGGCGATCGAACAGGCCGTTGCCGGCAATCCAGCGTTCTCGCAGGATCAAACCGTCCGTGCCGTTGCCGTGAAAGATCGACTGGAAGTGGCGGACCACATCCCCGTATTCAACCGCTACACCGCGGTCGCGAATGATCGCCGTCGAGAGCTTCCAGTCGTCGTTCCAGCCTCCGCGATTCTTCCAGTCCTGAATGTGCTCGCGGCTGATTCTCGCGCCCGCGAAGTGTTCCACCGTGCGCTGGATGGCCTCGCGATACGACTCGCGAACGTCCACCAGAACGCCGTCCATGTCGAAGACGATCAGACCTTTCACCGGCTTTCTCCCGCTCCTTGCCAGATCTCTCCCAGCGCCTGTAGAAACCGCCTGATCTGCTCGCGCGTGCCTACCGTGACGCGCACCGAACCCTTGATCTCGTAGCTGCGATCCCGAACCAGAACGCCTTTCTCCCGCAGGCGGTCGCGAACCTCGATGGAACGGTTCCCGATCCGCATCAGAATGAAATTCGCCTGGCTCGGAATGTAGGGGATTCCAAGCTTCTCGAGACCAACGGCGAGCAATTCACGCGCGGCCAGTACCTCGGTAACGTAACTTTCGATGTAGGCTGTGTCGCGGACCGCTTCGAGCGCCGCCAGAACCGCGAGCGAGTTCACGCTGTACGGCGATTGCGCCTTATGCATAAAGGAAATATTGGCTTCGTTCGAGAACAGGCAGCCGAGGCGCATGGCCGCCATTCCATAGACCTTCGAAAAGGTGCGGCTCACAAACAGGTTCGGGAAAGCCCCGATCGATCCGAGTGCCGTCACGCCGCAGAATTCGTAATAGGCTTCGTCGATCAGCACCGCCGCTCCCTTCGCCTTCCTGAGAATCCGTTCGATGTCCCTGAGTCCAACGCCCGTTCCGGTTGGGTTGTTCGGATTCGAAATCAGGATCGCTCGCGTCTCGGGCTTGATGGCCGCGAGAAGCTCTTCGATCGGAAATGCCAAGTCGCCAGCGCTGTACGGAATCTCGCGAATCGAAGCTCCGGCCACCTGCGCGTAGAAGCGATACATCGCATAGGCCGGATGCAGAACGACGACGTCGTCCTCGTCATCGACGTACGTGTTGATCAGTACCTGAATGGCTTCGTCGGTGCCGTTCGTGAGAAGGAACTGCCCGGCGTCCACCCGGAAGTGCGCCGATAAGGCGGCTTTCACTTCGCTGTACTCGGGATAGACCGCCAGACCTTCCGCGCTCAGCCGTTCGCGCAAAAACTCGATAACGCGCGCCGAGCAGCCGACGGTGTTCTCGTTAAAGTCCAGGCGCAGCTTGCCCGCGCGCCCGCCCGTGGGCGGAGAGTACGGGGCCATGTCGAGCACGGCCTTTCGCGGCCGCGGACAGCCCTTGGGGATTCTAGACACGGCGCGTCTTCTCCGTTCTGGCTTCAACCGACCGTGCGTGCGCCTCCAGCCCTTCGGCGCGGGCAAGAGTCGTAATGACCGGCGCGAGCGCGCGCAATCCGGCCGCGCTGAGTTCCTGTACCGAAATCACCTTTACAAAATCGCATACGGAAAGTCCCCCGCGAATGCGCGCTGCCCCGCCCGTGGGCAACACATGATTCGGTCCCGAGCAGTAGTCTCCGGCCGCTTCGGGGCTGTGCGGTCCAATGAAGACGCTGCCCGCGTGGCGGACGCTCGCAAGCAGCGAATCGTTCGGAATGCTGAGATGCTCGGGTGCGAAGCGATTCGAGATCTCGATACCTTCCTCGATGCTGCGCACCAGGATAATGGCGCTGTTCCGGTCGATGGCTTGGCGCGCCACTGCCGCCGTCGGCAGATCCGCGAGCCGCGTTTCAATCGCTTCCGCCACGGCCTTCGCAAATTCCCGTGAAGGCGTAAGCAGGACCGCGGCGGCATCGGCATCGTGCTCCGCCTGCGCCAGCATGTCGGCGGCAATGTATTGCGGATCGCCGTCCGCGGCGATAATCAGGATCTCGGTCGGCCCCGCGACAAAATCGATGCCCACCTCCCCCGCGAGCAGCTTCTTCGCGGCCGCCACATAGATGTTGCCGGGACCCACGATGCGGTCCGCCTTCGGAATCGTCTTCGTGCCATAGGCAAACGCGGCGATGGCGTGCGCTCCGCCCATCCGGAAGACGTGTGTTGCGCCGGTCAGTTTCGCCGCGCCGTAGATTTCGGGCACGGGCCGCGGCGACGCCACGGAAATTTGCGTGACGCCCGCGACCACGGCGGGAATCACGGTCATCATCAGCGTCGAGGGCAGAGGATAGCGGCCCGATGGAATATAGGCGGCCACCGAATCGAGCGGCCGCACAATCTGGCCGACCCGCAAACCCGGCGCGATGTTTCGGAATTTCCCGGCCGGAAGCTGCATCTCCGCAAACGCGCGGATGTTTGCGGAAGCTTGCTCCATGGCCGCGCGGAACTCCGGTGAAAGCGCGCGCACGGCCCGGTCGAGCAGGCGCCCCTCCACCCGTACGCTGCCCCCCGCAAATCCGTCGAAACGCTTCGCATAATCGAGCACCGCCTCGTCGCCGCGCTTGCGGACGTCTTCGAGAATGGGGCGGACGGCCGTCACCGCCTCGTCCATGCGGTGGGCGCGCGGGCCGAGGACGCGGTCGATCCTGCGGGTTGAAAGGATTCGGATCATTCGTTACATCACGATCTTGTTCAGCGGATATTCGACGATGCCCTGCGCTCCGGCCTGCTTCAGGCGCGGGATGATGTCGCGCACGGTGGTTTCATCCAGAATCGTATTCACCGCGAGCCATTCGTCGTCGCTCAAGTGCGAGATCGTGGGACGCTTCAGAGCCGGCAGCACGGCCAGCACATCCTGCAGCCGCTCTTTGTGAACGTTGAGCATGAGACCCACTTTGCCGAGAGCGTTGATCGCGCCGTCGAGCAGCATCTTCATGTCTTCGAGTTTGCGCCGCTTCGCCGGATCCAGCCAGGATTGCTTGTTGGCGATGAGCTGCGTATTCGATTCGAGCACCGTGTCGATAATCTTGAGCTTGTTCGCGCGCAGAGAGGAGCCGGTCTCGGTCACTTCGACGATCGCGTCCGCGAGCACGGGAGGCTTAACCTCGGTCGCGCCCCAGCTGAATTCGACCTTCGCCGAAACGCCGTTCGCGGCGAGATAGCGCTTTGTGGTCGCCACCAGTTCCGTCGCGATGATCTTGCCTTCCAGGTCTTTCACCGAATGGAACGGAGACGATTCCGGAACGGCCAGCACCCAGCGCACTTTGCCGAAACTCTGCTTCGCGTAGACCAGATCCGCCACGGCTTCGACGTCGGCCGCATTTTCTTCCACCCAGTCGCGGCCCGTGAGGCCCGCGTCGAGAATCCCGTCCTCCACGTAGCGCGCCATTTCCTGCGCGCGAATCAGCATGCATTCGATCTCCGGATCGTCGATCGCCGGGAAATAGGAACGGCTGCCGACGCTGATGTAGTAGCCTGCTTTTCGGAAAAGCTCCACGGTCGCGTTTTCGAGACTGCCTTTGGGAATACCGAGCTTGAGCGTCATGCCTTCCCTCCGTGAAGCGTGCTCCCGTATACGGAGGCCGGATCGTAGGCTCGCTCATCGGTTACAGACCAGTCGCCGTCCTCGCCCAGCGTGCGATAGAAGCAGCTTTCATAACCGTCGTGACAGACGCCGGGTCCCAGGGCGTCGACGCGAATCAGCAGGGCGTCGCGGTCGCAATCGGTCGAAATACTCTTGACCACCAGCCGGTGGCCGGAGGTTTCGCCTTTCAGCCAAAGCTTGTTGCGGGAACGGCTGAAGAACGTGGCGTAACCGGTTTCAACCGTCTTGCGGTACGCCTCTTCGTTCATGAACCCGACCATCAGAACGCGGCCCGAAGCGTTGTCCTGAATGACGGCTGCGATCAAGCCGTCGAGTTTCGTAAAGTCCAAATCCATACGTAGTCCAATAAGTGCCGGTCCAATAAAAAAGCCCACCGTACCTTCGGCGGGCGCCCCTTCAAAAAGTTGGAAAAATATTTCAGGAGTGCGCCCGCTAGTTGATGCAAACGAAACCGTGGTGATGATGCGGGACGCGCGCTGGTAGCATAAGAATTAAGAGTATATCACATGAAATTCATCGCTCTGAACCTGGCCATTGCCGCGGCGGCGCTGTCACACGCTGGGGATCCGGGCGTAGCTCTCAACAAAATGCTCGCCGCGGAAACCGGCAAGCGCTTCAAGCTGAGCTTTGAGTTTCGCAACCGGATGGAGACGCGGACGGGCAACAATTTCGGCCGCGACGTGAACCTGCGGAATCCGTTGACGCGCATCCGCATCGGCGCGGAGTGGAGGCCCGCGCCGTGGTTGAAGCTGTCGGCAATGGGTCAGGATTCCCGCGCCCCCTTCTACGGCAGGGCCGCGCCCACTTCCGCGCGAGACACGATGGACGCTCAGGAAAGTTACCTTGAATTCTTTCCCGATGCAAAGCGCGGTTTCGGTGCGATGATCGGGAGGCAAATGACCTCCCTTGGAGAAGGCCGGCTGATCGGCGTTCTGCAGTGGGTCAATACGGCGCGTACTTACGATGGGGCGCGGATCTACTATCGGCTGCCGCGCGCGCGCCTGGAGCTTCTGATGATCTCGGTGGCCAAGGTGCGGCCCGACGAATACAATCGCCCCGGTCTTGGAGACCGCCTGTGGGGGATGTACGACACCTTCAATAACCTCATTCCAAAGGGTACCGTCGAGGCCTATGTCTTGCGCCGGGACCAAAACAGGCCTGGCGGATTTACGGGTGTGGGGACGATCGGCATCAACACCTTTGGCGGCCGCGCGGTGGGACCGCTACCGCAGAAGTTCAAGTACAATCTTGAAGGCACCGTACAGACGGGCCACGTGGGATCGGCAACGCATCGCGGCCTTGGATGGTATTCCGCGGTATCGAGAACCATACCGATCAAGTACTCGCTCGACCTGTCGATCGAGTACAAGTACGCCTCCGGAACCAGGGACCCGGCCGGGTCGCGCAGCGGGACCTTTGATCAGCTCTACGCCGCGAATCACGACAAATTCGGACATGCCGACCTGTTCGGATGGCGAAATGTTCACGGTCTCAGGTCGTTCGACACCTTGCGGATCGGCAAGAACCTGGCGCTGAACTTCATGTACGACAATCTGTGGCTGGCAAGCCCCCGGGACGCGCTATACAACTTGCAGGGCCGCGCGATCGCCCAATCGATAACTGGAACGGCAGGCCGCCATGTGGGCCAGGAGGCCGATGTATTCGCGGTGCGGAAGTGGGTCACATCGAGATTCATAAGCCGTAGAACTGGACATGCTTACGACGTCAACAGAGGATGATTTCGTTGTCGAAGTTCGCTTCGACATCGTGAAGGACGCCGATGGATACCCGGAGTCGCGGAACGCAGAGGCGTTGCTGTGTAAAGCGATCGATCCAGAATGCAAGACCTGCATTGTAATGTCGGTTCCGTTGTTCGTCAAGAACTTGGCGTACGGTGGACACAATCAGTACCACTTCCGACTCAGAAGGCTGCTTGCACTTCAAAGAAGTCGTAGATCGTGGCGGGTATAGCATTTATCGACTATTTCTGTATGATCCATCTCAAAAGGATGAGTTAATCGGAAGGCTCCTGGATCTCGACACGCTCGTAGAGAGCGAGGGTAGTTTAGTCGCTCTGGCGGTTCCTCCCACAGCAGACGCGGATACAGTGGTCGACTATATACTTGCTGGCAAGGAAAGTGGAACTTGGGGTGCCCAGGACGGGTACATCCATGAACCAACGTGACGACACGACGCAGAGCAAATGGGGAAACGGGTCAGCCTGATCCGCACTGCGAAACGAAGCCAATTCCCTAGCAAAGTCATGCTCCCGCGCGAGGCGAGCGGAGCGGTCCCGTTGCTGGCCGTTCGCCAGTTCGCAGTCAGGCCCGCGTCCCGTATGCCGACGAGCAATACTGGCCGCCCCGGGCGCGGCTATCGACCGGCGCGGACCTCGTTCAGCAGATTGGGGTGCCGGTCGAGCACCATGAGGAGTTTCACCAGCGCGAGTGGCGGCTTGGTCTTGCCGCTCTCGTAGCGCGAAAACGCATTGGCGCCGCCGCCGAAGATCGCCGCCGCCTGGCGCTGGTCAAGCGCGAGTTTCTTGCGGACACGCGCGATGAAGCCGGGATCGACAATGGTGGCGTTCACCTGCTTGTTGAACTCCAGCATCGCCGCGCTAACCCGTTTCGATTCCGCCGCGCCGAGGACGCTTTCCCCGCAGGCCGGGCAGAACTCGCCGCGTACGGCCGGAATCGTCATCGTCTCGCCTTTGTAGGTGTACGAGATATCGCGCGCGTCGCGCACCAGCTTCCGCTCGCCGCAAGATGGGCATTTCATGGGCATGGCTCCTTTCTTCACAATTCCTTGAAGGACACGATCAGCACGTCGTCCAGGACCGTGACCTTCAGATAGACCTCGCCGGCCGGCGTCTTCGGCCGGTAGACGTCCTGCCAAATGCGGTGGTCGGCGTGCGTGGTCATGCTTTTGTAGAAGTCGCGCGGTGTGAGCGCCGCGACGACGCCAATGATCTCTTCGAAACCGAACCCCAAAGCCGCGCCGCCGGCGAGGCGCCGAAACGGTGGTGCGGACTCTGCCCGCCGCAAGCATAGTCTTGACGATCGCCAGCTTACAGTGCGGCGTTCGTTTCTCCATGAGACTACGTTAACCTAGTTGGTTAATTTAAGCAAGTTGGTGAATGGGATGGGCTACCGGTCTGGGACCATTCTGGCGATCCACGTCGCCGGTAGACGGATGGCGCGCTGAGGGCAGCGGGAGCTTCCAAAAACAGGTTGATAGGTTCATGCGGCGCCGCGCCCGGACAGTCGGTGTTTGCGCGATGGTTCGACGGCTTGAACGCGGCTCGCGGCGGCGCGGGTGACCGTTGCCTTGACGCGGTTGGGCCAGGGGAACTTCTCGAATGTCGAAGGTGTTGGCGCTGGCGTCTGCGAACTGAAGCTGGACTTCGGTCCTGGGTATCGAGTCTACTTCGGCAAGAACGGAGAGCGGCTCGTGATCCTGCTGGGCGGGAGCGCAAAGAAGCGGCAGGAGGCCGCGATTGCCGCCGCCAAAGTGGCGTGGGCCGGGCACAGCGGCGCAAGGACGGGAAGGAGCGGGGCCAATGGCACTGACAAAATCGTTTCGGGAGACCGTTTACCCTGAATTCCGAAGTTGACGCATAGTGGGGCAATTTTCCCGGTGGACGTGGGCTCAGGTAGCGGTAACGGGTGCCAACTTCGGGGAAATTGTGAAAACCCAAGTCAAGATGCTGTTTAGAAAAAAGTGTTCTAACTAGGACTTGATCTGACAAACAAGCAGGGTTAGACAGCAGCGCCGCGCGCTACGCCTCCGCCTGCGCTACGCTCAGCATGGCTTCGCTCCGTCTCCGGCTCTGCGCGCTGATGCGGGTTGTCAGAAGACGCCGGATGTGTCCGATCGAGCATCTTTTTCCTGAGCCAACCGCTTCGAATCGAGGAAAGGTTTGCATAGGCGTCTTGTCTGCTGATAGATACGCCCGATGCTCTTGATCGTGCCCACGTAATAGGTGTCCTGCGCTCCCAGATAGCCAGGGTGCTCCGTCTCGATTTCGCCGCACGCCGCCTTTTCTTCTTTGGCACGCTCCAGTGCCCGCAGCTGATCCTCCGT